>JASFNS010000049.1:0-8981 GCA_050116915.1 Thiogranum sp.
GGTCCCGGCGTTTCCGCGCGGTAGAGCTGCATGCCGCCGATACCGAGCATGGGCAGTACCGCAACCGCCAGCACGATAATGCCCATGCCGCCCAGCCATTGCAGCTCCTGACGGTAGAACTGGATGGAGCGCGGCAGGCGGTCGATGCCCGTCAGCACCGTGGCGCCGGTGGTGGTCAGCCCCGAGGTCGATTCGAACATCGCATCGGTAAAATCCATGTCCGGCTGCTCTGCGAACAGGAAGGGCAGAGCGCCAACCAGCGCCAGGACCACCCAGAAAAGCGCGACTACCACGAAGCCGTCACGTACCCGCAGCTCCTGGCGATAATGCCGCACCGGGTACCATACGATCAGGCCGGACACCATCACCACCAGAAGGGTGATAGAGAAGTCGACGCGACTGCTTTCATCCAGCCAGAAGGCGATCAGCAGCGGCGGCAACATGGTGACACTGGACACCAGCAACAGCAGGCCCAGGATTCGTTGAATGATTGCAACGCTCATGGCGGCTTCAGAAGAAGGTTACGCCAACCTGGAACAGTCTCTCGACATCGGGAATATGGCGTTTGTCCACAACGAACAGAATCACGTGGTCTTCGGTTTCGATCACGGTATCGTGATGGGCGATGATCACCTGTTCGCCACGCACCACTGCGCCGATGGTCGTCCCCGGCGGCAGCTTGATTTCATCCACCGGCATCCCGACCACTTTGGATGTCTTGCTGTCGCCGTGTGCCACGGCCTCGATCGCTTCGGCGGCGCCACGTCGCAGGGAGTGCACCGCCGCCACGTCACCGCGGCGCACATGGGTCAACAGGCTGCCGATGGTGGCCTGCTGCGGCGAGATGGCGATATCGATGGCCTCGCTCTGCACCAGATCGACATAGGAGGGACGGTTGATCAGCGACATGACCTTGCGCGCACCCAGACGTTTGGCCAGCATCGCGGACAGGATATTCGCCTCCTCGTCATTGGTCAGCGCACAGAAGACGTCGGTATTCTCGATGTTCTCCTCGATGAGCAACTCCTCATCAGCGGCGTCACCGAGCAACACGATGGCACGGTCCAGCTGCTCTGAAAGCCGGCGCGCGGTTTCCGCGTCGCACTCGATCAGTTTCACCTGGTAGCGGGTCTCGATCGCCTCGGCGAGGCGCAGACCGATATTGCCACCACCGGCGATCATGACACGCTTCACCGGTTTATCCAGGTCACGCAGCTCGCTGGTAATGGCACGGATATCCTTGCGCGCTGCGATGAAAAACACTTCGTCATTCGCCTCGAGCACCGTGTCACCTTCGGGAAGGATCGGCCTGCCGCGCCGGAAGATCGCCGCCACTCGCGCCTCAATCCCCGGCATGTGCTGTTTGAGTTCGCGCAACTCCTGGCCCACGAGCGGGCCACCCTGCACCGCGCGCACCGCGACCAGCTGCACCCGCCCACCGGCGAAGTCCAGCACCTGCAAGGCTTCCGGCTGCTCGATCAGGCGGGTGATGTAGTCGGTGACCAGCTGCTCGGGGCTGATCAGCACGTCAATAGGCAGCGCCTCCTGGGTAAACAGCTTGGGATGCTGCAGATAGGCCTGGGCGCGTACCCGCGCGACCTTGATCGGCGTATGAAACAACGTATAGGCCACCTGACAGGCAACCATATTGGTCTCGTCACTGTTGGTGACCGCGAGAATCATGTCCGCATCCTCGGCGCCCGCGCGCGTGAGCACCTCGGGGTGAGACGCCGGCCCCACGACGGTGCGGATATCGATACGATCCTGAAGGTCACGGAGAATATCCGGGCGGCTGTCCACCACGGTGATGTCGTTCGCTTCGCTGGCCAGGTTCTGCGCCACGGACGAACCCACCTGTCCGGCACCGAGAATAATGATTTTCATTTAGGATGCAGCCCGCTCAATCACTGCCTTTCTTGAAATCGATACCCAGCGCGCGCAACTTCCTGTACAGGTGGGTGCGTTCCATTCCCACGCGCTTGGCCAGTTTTCCGACACTGCCACCCACTTCCTGCAGCTGGTGCTCGAGATAGACTTTTTCGAACTGTTCGCGCGCTTCCCGCAAAGGCAGATCGAGGGGGAGGGTGGCGCTACTCGAAGCAGGCGCCTCGGCGACCTCGCCGAACTGCTGCAGCGCGCCTTCGACTTCATCGATGTCGATCACCGGCCCCTGGCCGAGAATCAACAGTCGCTGCACCAGATTCTTGAGCTCGCGGTTGTTGCCCGGCCAGCTGTAGTGCCGCAGCCGGTTCTGGGCCGCAATGGAAAACTCCCGGTAGGGCAGATTCTCCTGCATGACGAACCGGTCGACGTAAAAATTAAGCAGCTCCGGCACATCCGAGGCGTGCTCGCGCAAAGGCGGCACCGTCAACGGCACCACGTTAAGGTGATAGTAGAGGTCCTCGCGAAACCGCCCCTCGCGCACCTCCTGTTCCAGGTCGCGCGATGTCGTCGCAATCACCCGTATGTCGACCGGCACCGGCTCGGTACCGCCCATACGCAGAAAAGAGTGCGTCTGGAACACGCTCAGCAGCCGCGACTGGGTCTGGAGATCCATATCGGATATGTTGCCGAGCAGCAGCGTACCGCCATTGGCCTGTTCCAGCCGCCCGTACACGATCCGCTCGCCTTCCTCGGATCCGAACAGCTCGACCGCCGAGTGTTCGGCCGACATGGACCCCACGGCCACTTCGATAAACGGCTTGTCGCGCAGCGGGCTCTGCGCATGAATATAGCGCGCCACCACCTCCTTGCCGGCACCCGGTTCGCCGCTGATCAGCACCCAGGTGTTGTGCTGCGCGATTTTCCTGGCCTGCTCGCGCAGCGACTGCATGACTTCACTTTTACCCGCGGGCTCGGAAACCGGCTGCACGTGGCGTTTCAGGCCCTGGTTTTCCTGCTGCAACTTGTCCGACTCCAGGGCGCGATTGACCACCAGCAACAGCTTGGCCAGCGAGATGGGCTTTTCAATGAAGTCGTAAGCGCCGAGACGGGTGGCTTCCACCGCGGTCTCGACCGTGGCATGACCGGACATAATGATGACGGGGCAAGGCAGGTTGCCGCCCTCGGACCACTCGCGCAACAAGGTTATGCCGTCGACGTCGTCCATCCAAATATCCAGTAGAATCAAATCCGGTCGCCGCATCCGCCGCGCCTGGCGCGCCGATTCGCCGCTGTCGGCAACACTGACCTCGAAGCCCTCGTCTTCAAGGATTTCCTTGACCAGATTTCGGATATCCGGTTCGTCGTCTACCACCAGAATGTGGCCGGAGGGCATAGTGATTCCTGTTTCTCTTCTAGTATGCGGAACAGCGGTTTTTGCGGATGCGCCTGTCGACATTATAGAGCAGCGCTTCTCAGGTTACAGTGCTTTGTGTTTCGGCGTGGAAACGGATCTGGATGCAAGCGTGATGCTCCTCGCTATTGTACGCCCTGATCTGGCCGTTATGTTCCTCGACGATCTTCTTCACGATCGCCAGCCCCAGACCTGTACCGCGCGTCTTGGTGGTGACGTAGGGTTCGAACAGGCGCTCGAGCACCGCGTCGGAAAAACCACCGCCGTTGTCTTCGAAACTCAAATCGATATAGCGCTCACCCGTCTCCAGCACCCAGCGCGAGCGCAATGTGAGCTGGCCCCGCGACCGGTCGCGCACCGCTTCCAGCGCGTTCTTGAAAAGATTGTGCAACAGCTGGCGCAGCCGCCCCGCATCCGCATCCATCATGGCCGCAGGCTCTGCCAGGTCCAGCCTGATACGCAGCCTGGAGCCCTTGTACAGGTCGGCGACATCGCGAATCAGTTCGTAGACGTCGACCGGCTCGAGTTGCAGCTGGGGCGCACGCGCGTAGTCCCCGAAGGCGTTGACCATCTCCTTGAGGGTCTCTACCTGCTGTCCAATGGTACGCGTTGCCCGGTCAAGGACTTGCGCGTCTTCCGCGTCCATGGAGTTGAGGTATTTTCGCCGCAGCCGCTCGGCCGACAACTGAATGGGCGTCAGCGGGTTTTTTATCTCGTGGGCGAGACGCCGGGCCACGTCCCCCCAGGCCGCGTCGCGTTGAGCGCGTATCAGGTCGGTCACATCATCGAACACCACCACCTGCCCGCCCGCCAGGTCCTCGCTGACCGGCAGCGCGGTGCTGCGGCACATCAGGACCCGCCGACCGGTACTGTCGGACAGCTCCACCTGCGCCTGCCACTCGGTCACCTGTTGCTGCTGGTAGGCTCGAATCAGCGACAACAGGGGCTCCATGAAACTGAAACGTCTGGCCAGATCGCTGAGCCGCTGCCCCAACTGGCCACTGAGATCAATTCCGAGTATCTGGCAGGCCGCCTCGTTGACAGTTCTCAGCTCGTTTTCCGGGCCGATGCTCATGACCCCCGAGGACAGGCTGCCAAGCACCGTCTCCAGGTAAGCGCGCTGGCGCTCGACTTCCCGCTGACTGCCGCGCGCCTGGTCACGCGCGCGTGACAGGCGACGCGTCATATCGTTGAACGAACGCACCAGGAAACCGAGCTCGTCGTCGCTGGTGACCGGCAGGCGCTTGCTGTAATCGCCGTCGGAAACAGCGCGTGTGCCATCGGCCAGGATTGCGATCGGCTCCACCATGCGCCGGGCTGAATAAAATGCCGCCCATACCGCCGAAAGCAGGCTGAGCACCAGCACCAGCGAGAGCGTCAGGATATAGCTGTATTTCAGCGGGGTTCTCAGGTAGGCCAGCTTCTTGTAGCGCACGATCTGGCTTTCGACGTTGTCGGCGAGCACGTTGAGGCGCTGCGGTATCCGATACAGGCCCTGCAACGTCTGCGGCTCCGCGCCGGCCTTGGTCGCCAGCACCGGCACCACGGCTCGCACGTAGAGTCCCGTGTCACCCACGGGGTCAATTCCGACATAGGAACGGCCCTGCGCCAGCGACATCAGCACCTGTTCGCTGGGTCGGTCGGGCACGATATCAGCCCCCTCCGAACTGCTGGAGGCGATAATCCGTCCGTCCAGGCCGAACAGGGTCAGTTCGGTAGCACCGCTGACCACGCGCATATCGTACAGGCCGATCGGCACGGTCGCCGGCGACATGTCGGCAACCTTATCCGCGATATTTTCCGTCACCCGCAACAGGTCGTTGAGACGCACATCCAGAGCCCCGCGCCCGAGCTCCAGGGCGTCGTCCAGGGCCTCCTCTATCTGCACGTCAAACCAGGAATCGATGCCATGCTGGAGGTACTGCAGTGAGAAGTAGTACACCACCGAAATCGGCACGACCGCGAGAATGACGAAGGTGACGACAAGCCGCGAGGTCAACTGTGCGCCGGGGGCCCGCGCCCGGTACTGTGACACCAGCCAGTAGAGATTCGAGCCGATCAGCCCGATCAGCACTACGAGGCCCAGCGCGTTGATCAGCAACAGCCAGGAATATAACTGGCCGAAGCGCTCGGAGTTGTTGGTGGCGTCACTCATCAGCGACAGCGATACCAGCAGCAGCACGAACAGGATGAGCATGGGCCAGATGCCCATCCGGGTGCTTTTTACGGCTGCAGTGGCCATTGGAACCATTTGCTCTTGAGACTCCACTCAGACCCCAGGTAGGCCCACAGGCGAACCGGTGTCGGCAGAGCCTCAACATCGATGTCGGCGCGCATCCTTACAAAGTACTTCTCGTCCGGCTGTAGAAGCTGGGCGTCAATCAAGGGTAGATCGTACACGTTACCTATATAGCCGAGCGCGTCGTCCAGCGTACTGAAGGTGTGCTGGCCGCCGGTACTGAAGTTTCTCACCAGATAGCGGCGACTCAGTGCGTGGTACTCAAGCTTGAAGCGTTGCCGCAACTCGGCGATCAACTCGGGCCACAGCCACTCGCGATCCCGCAGCACCTCGATGCGCAACTCGATCAACAGGGGCACCCCGTTGTGCAGCGCATCGTGCAGCGTATCGTTGAAATCGAAATCAACGTTTGCGCCCAGCCGGTAGACATTGTCCACCAGCAGTGTGCGTGCGTCGGTGATACGTGTCTCGCGCGCCCACGCCTGACCGCCCGCAAGCAGGCACAGCAGCGCCAGAACTAGCGGCAGGCAGGCACAGGGGCCAATATGAAGTTGCTTGTACCAGGATGCGATTGTCGAGCGCTCCGTCACCAGGCTGTGAATCAGGTTTTTATCAGTCGCGCGAAATAGAACCCGTCCATACCATGCTCCCCGGGCAGCAGCTGGCGGCCTACCCGCTCGGCCTGCCCCCATTGAACATCCAGCGCAAGATCACGCGCATCGTTGTGCCGATCGAGGAAGCCTTGAACAACGTCCGCGTTCTCCCGCCTGAATATGGAGCATGTCACGTACAACAGAATACCGCCACCGGCCAGCAAGGGCCATAAAGCATCCAGCAAGCGCTGCTGCTGATCTCTCAGGGCCGGCAGGTCGTCGGCCCGACGCAGAATCTTGATATCCGGGTGACGGCGCACCACGCCACTGGCCGAACATGGCGCGTCCAGCAAAACGCGATCAAACAGCCGCCCGTCCCACCAGCTCCGGGGGTCGCCGGCGTCGGCGCAGACGCAATCAGCCGACAGCTGCAGGCGCTGCAGATTGTCGGCGACTTTCTCCAGGCGGCCGGCGTCATTGTCGAGGGCGACAACATCCGCCAGCCGGGCGTCGGATTCCAGGATATGACCGGTTTTCCCACCGGGTGCGGCACAGGCATCAAGCACCCGCTGGCCATCCTCCAGTGCCAGAAGCGGCGCTGAAAACTGCGCGGCCGCATCCTGCACGGATACCGCTCCCTCACGGAAACCCGGCAGGCGATCGACGGGGACCGGCTGTACGAGTTCGATCGCGGTTTCGCCAAACGGCAGCGGCCGCGCGTCAATGCCGGCCGCCCCCAGCCTCGCTATGTAGGCGTCGCGGTCTGCCTGGCGGCGGTTGACCCTGAGCACCATGGGCGGGCGCTGATTGTCTGCGGTGAGGATCTCCTGCCAGCGTTCGGGCCAGTCCTGCTGCACCCGCCGAATCCACCAGTCGGGATGCGACCAGCGCGAGCGCGGATTGGCATCGGCGGCTTCCAGCAACGACTGGCGCCGACGCAATGCGTTGCGCAATACGCCGTTAACCAGACCACTGGCCCAGTCCTTGCCCATCAGGCGCACGGCCGCCACGGTTTCGCTGACCGCCGCGTGCGCGGGCAGGTCGAGCACCATGAGCTGGTAGAGCCCCACCAGCAGCAGCGCGTGCAAATCGCTGTCCTTGGGCTTGAGCGGCCTGGCCAGCAGCTGGCCCAGCACGCCGTCCAGTCGGTGGTACCAACGCAGCGTGCCGAACGCCAGCTCCTGTGCCAGTGCCCGTTGGCGGGCGTCATCCAGCACATCCAGCTGGGCGGCGAGCAGATTGTTCAGCGACACACCCTTCTGTACCACGCCCTGAACCAGCCGCGCAGCGACCAGCCTGGGGTTGTTATTGACTTTGGATGTCACTGTCACATCGACCAGCCCCCCGGCAGGGCGGCAACATCACTGCAGGACAGCGCCGTCGACACTGCGGGCGTTGAGAAAATCTGCCGCGTCCAGACGCTTGCCCCCGGGCAGCTGCACTTCCAGCAGCCGCAGACAGCCCTGACCGCAGGCCACATCGATACCCTGGGGTCCGAAGGCCACGACCGTCCCGGCGCGCCCCTCAGGACCCTCCACCGCGCGCGCGCGCCAGATCCTCAAGGCCTGTCCCCGATAGTGCGCCTGGGCCACCGGCCAGGGGTTGAACGCCCGCACCTGACGCTCCAGCTGAACGGCGTCCCCGGCCCAGTCAATAGCCGCCTCGCGCTTGTCCAGCTTGTGCGCATAGGTTACCCGTGACTCGTCTTGTGGCCGCGGCTCCAGCCGGCCGGCGTCCAGGTCATCCAGGTGGCGGGCGAGCAGGCCGGCCGCCAGCTGACTGAGCCGATCGTGCAGAGAGCCGCCGGTTTCGTCGGCCGCGATCGGCGTGCGCACCTCCGCAAGCACCGGGCCGCTGTCCAGACCGGCTTCCATCTGCATCAGGGAAACGCCGGTTTCACGATCACCGGCGAGAATGGCGCGCTGAATGGGCGCCGCGCCACGCCAGCGCGGCAGAATCGAGGCGTGCAGGTTCACGCAACCACGTCGCGGTATATCGAGAACCGTTTGCGGCAATAGCAGGCCATAAGCCACCACCACCATAAGATCCGGCTCCAGCCGCGCAAGCGCCTGTTGCTCGGCCGCATCCCTGAGACCTGCCGGTTGGAAGACCGGCAAACCGTACTGCAACGCCAGCTGTTTTACCGGGCCGGGTTTCAGCTTGCGCCCGCGGCCCGCAGGCCTGTCCGGCTGGCTGTAGACGCCGACCACGGCGTGCCCGCTATCCAGGATAGCCTGCAGCACCGGTACGGAAAAATCGGGGGTTCCGGCAAAAACGACACGCATAAGTCAGTTTTCAGTTTGAGGATTACTAGGGGATCCGCACTCGCTACCTGCACACCGCGCACCGCCCGGGCGTGTGAGCGTCAAGCTAGATAACCGGCTCGGCGTGTTTCTCCGCGGCGGCCGCGTCATCGATACCGAGGCGGCGCTGCTTTTCGAGTTTCTTGCGTATCCGCTGGCGCTTGAGCTGCGACAGGTAATCGACGAACAGCTTGCCGTCCAGATGGTCGATTTCATGCTGAACACAGACCGCCAGCAGACCGTCAGCCTCCAGTTCAAAGGGTTCACCCGCGCGGTTCAGGGCGCGCAGCCGGATACGTTCGGCGCGCTGTACCCGTTCGTAGACGCCCGGCACCGACAAGCAGCCTTCGTCCATTTCCTCGACGCCGTCCCTTGCGAGGATTTCGGGGTTAATGAATACCCGGGGCTCGTCCTGATCCTTGGATACATCGATAACCACCACGCGCTTGTGCACGTCGACCTGGGTGGCCGCCAGACCGATACCCGGCGCCTGGTACATGGTTTCAAACATGTCGTCCACCAGCTGGCGCAGCTGGTCGTCGACCTTGTCG
>JASFNS010000050.1:0-8919 GCA_050116915.1 Thiogranum sp.
GCTCGCGCCCAGTGAGGCCAGCCCCTTCTCGATGATCTGCCGGTCACCGACCAGCAGCAGGTTGAAGTCGTTGCGCCTTTTCAGAAAGCGCAACGCGGCCGGCAGCACCACATCCGCGCCATGGTCGCCGCCCATCACATCCAAAGCTATCGTCAGCACTTCAGTCACGCAATAAAAACACACGCTGCTTCACGTATTCTGTGAAGCAGCGTGCTGAGTACCGGGTAACCAGAATCGAACGACTGCAACGCGGGTCAGTCAAGGTCCTTGCTAACGACCTTGCGGCCGCGGTAGTAACCGTCGGCGCTGATATGATGTCGAAGGTGGGTCTCACCGGTGGTCTGCTCCACAGACAGGGTCGAGGTTTTCAACGCGTCGTGCGAGCGCCGCATTCCCCGCCTCGAAGGAGTTTTCCGACTTTTCTGGACCGCCATTACAATATCTCCTGCAACTGTATGCCTAGGTTTTCAGTTTTTCCAAAATGGAAAACGGATTGTCTTTTTCTGCTACCGGCTGGTTTCGGTAACCCGAGTCACAACGCTGTTCGCCGTCGTGCATGGGCACTGCCGGTATTACCAGCAACACCTCGTCTTCGATCACGTCAACCGTTTTCAACGGCTGCCCGGTCACCAGCAAGGGATCATAACCTTGCGGAAGCCGATCCATGTCCGCTTCGTTCGCCACGATCCCCAGGCAGAAACTCAGCTGCAACGGACAGGCCAGCGGCTGTAAACAACGCTGGCACACCAGCCTGATCTCGCCGTCGATGGTTCCCTTCAACACCCGCAGATGTCGTTCGTCCCGCCTGAACTCCAGGCGTACCTGCAGGGTGCCATCGCTATCCGACAACAGGGGCCGCAAGCGATCGAAAGCACTGACCGCGATTTCGCCGCGAAAGGAACGCCCGACATCGGCAAGACCGACGGGCTCGATGCTTTCCGGCAGACAATCCAACATAAGCGCGGGATAATACCCCCAAACAGGTCGGAGTGTCAAAGCTAACATGCTGAAAAATGGGGATGTTAAGGCCATCCCCGAAATTCCGGGGCAGTTGACACAGTCTGCGGATTTGCGTAGAAAAACAAGCTCTTTTGTGATCGAATCCGGATAGAATCCCGGATATTCTCCGGCGCATGGGGGCGGGCGACACTTGTTCAAGAAGATTCTTATCGCCAACCGCGGAGAAATCGCGGTTCGCATCGTCCGCGCCTGCCAGGAAGCAGGCATCGAATCGGTCGCCATCTACAGTGACGCCGACCGGCATTCTCTGCACGTCAAAAAAGCCAGCGAGGCCTACAACATCGGTCCCGATCCGATGGCCGGTTATCTGAACGCTCACCGCATCGTCAACCTGGCCGTGGCAACCGGGTGCGACGCGCTGCACCCGGGCTACGGCTTCCTGTCCGAGAATCCCGAGCTCGCCTACATCTGCGCCCGCCGGGGTGTCAAGTTCATCGGGCCCGACGCCGGCGTTATCCGCAGCATGGGCAACAAGATCGAGGCCCGTCGCAGCATGCAGGCCGCGGGTGTCCCTGTCGTTCCGGGCAGCGACTCCAACCTCGGCAGTCTCGCCGAAGCACGTACGCTGGCCGCCAACATCGGCTATCCGGTCATGCTCAAGGCCACCTCCGGCGGCGGCGGCCGCGGCATCCGCCGCTGCAACAGCGAAGCCGAGATGAACCGCAATTACGAACGTGTGCTGTCGGAAGCCAGGAAAGCTTTCGGCAGTGCGGAAATCTTTGTCGAAAAGTGTATCGACCGGCCACGGCATATCGAGGTCCAGATTCTCGCCGATGAAATGGGTAACGTGGTACACCTTTTCGAGCGCGACTGTTCCATCCAGCGGCGCCACCAGAAGCTGATCGAGATTGCACCTTCGCCACAGCTTGACGACAGCCAGCGCGAAATGATCGGCGCCTACGCCGTACGCGCGGCGCAGGCGGTCGGTTACCAGAATGCCGGCACCGTGGAGTTCCTGATGGACACGGACGGCAGTTTTTACTTTATGGAAATGAACACCCGCCTGCAGGTGGAGCACACCGTCACCGAAACCATCACCGGCATAGATATTGTCCTTGAACAGATCCGCGTCGCCGAAGGCCTGCCGCTGTCGTTCACCCAGGCGGAGATTCAGCGCCGCGGTTTCGCCATGCAGTTCCGCATCAACGCCGAAGACCCGAAAAACGGCTTCCTGCCGAGCTTCGGGCGGATCACCCGTTATTTTGCCCCGGGCGGTCCGGGCGTGCGCACCGACGCCGCCATTTACACCGGCTACACCATACCGCCCTATTACGATTCCATGTGCGCGAAAATCACCGTCTGGGCACTGCGCTGGGAAGACCTGTTGAAGCGCGCCAGCCGGGCGCTGGAGGACACCGGTGTGTATGGCGTGAAGACCACGATCCCCTATTATCTTGAGGTGCTGAAGGTCGACGAATTCAGATCCCACCAGTTCGATACAGGTTTTGTTGAAGACCACCCGCAACTGGTCAATTATAGGACCAGCCGCCCGACGCGCGAGCTGGCTGCCGTCATCGCCGCCGCGGTGGCGGCGCATGCCGGTTACTGATTAACGGAAAAGGCGGATTCGGTATGCCCAAGGTTGAGATCACAGATGTCATTCTGCGCGATGCGCACCAGTCGCTGATCGCCACGCGCATGCGCACCGACGACATGCTGCCCGCCTGCAAACAGCTCGACGATATCGGCTACTGGTCGCTCGAGGTCTGGGGCGGAGCCACCTTCGATGCCTGCCTGCGTTACCTGAAGGAAGATCCCTGGGAACGCCTGCGCAAGCTGCGCGCCGCCCTGCCCAACACCCGCCTGCAGATGCTGCTGCGCGGCCAGAACCTGCTGGGTTACCGCCACTACTCCGATGACGTGGTGCGCGCTTTCGTGCGCAAGTCCGCCGACAACGGCATCGATGTGTTTCGCATCTTCGACGCACTGAACGATTTGCGCAACCTGGAAGCCGCGGTCGGAGCGGTGAAGAAGGCCGGCAAGCACGCCCAGGGAACCATCTGTTACACCACCAGCCCGGTACACGGCATCGAACAGTTCGTGACCATGGCGAAAGAGATGGTGGACATGGGCTGCGACAGTATCGCGGTCAAGGACATGGCCGGCCTGTTGATCCCCACGGTCACAGCAGACCTGATCAGCGAACTGGTCAAGGCCATCGATGTTCCGGTACACCTGCACTGTCACGCCACAGCGGGCACTGCGGAGATGTGCCAGCTGAAAGCCATCGAAAGCGGCTGTCTGCATATCGACACGGCGATCTCGGCCTTTGCCGGCGGCGCTTCGCACCCCCCCACCGAGAGCATGGTCGCCGCGCTGGCAGGCACCGCATACGATACCGGCCTGGACCTGAAAAAACTCCAGGCGATCGGCTTCCACTTCAGGGAGGTGCGCAAGAAATATCACCAGTTCGAAAGCGACATGACCGGGCTCGACACCCGGGTACAGGTATACCAGGTCCCGGGAGGAATGATATCCAACCTGTATAACCAGCTGCGCGAACAGGGGGCGCTGAATCGCATCGAGGACGTACTGCTGGAGATCCCCCGGGTTCGCGAAGACCTCGGCTACCCGCCGCTGGTAACCCCGACATCACAGATTGTCGGTGCCCAGGCGGTGCTAAACGTCCTCACCGGCGAACGCTACAAAACCATCAGCAACGAGGTAAAACTTTACCTGCAAGGCCGCTACGGGCGCGCGCCGGGCCGCGTCAACAGCATTGTCCGGCAACAGGCGATCGGCAACGAAGACGCCATCGACATCCGTCCCGCGGACCTGCTGAAGAACGAGATGGACGATCTGCGTGACACAATCGCGCAGCTGGCGCACACCGACGAAGATGTGCTGACCTACGCCATGTTCCCGGACCTCGGGCGCGATTTTCTCGAGCACCGCGCCAGCGGAACGCTGGTGCCCGAGCCGATGGAACCGATCACCACGAGCACGGCCCACTCCAACAAACCGACCGAGTTCAATGTCACCCTGCACGGCGAGACTTACCACATACAGATAACCGGCACCGGTCATCACACACAGCATGACCGCCCCTTTTATATGACGGTCGACGGGGTTCCCGAGGAAATACTCATCGAAACACTTGCCGAGCTCGAGGACAGTAGCGAGGCCATAGAGAAGCCCGTGGCATCCGTCGGCGGCAGCAAGCGACCCAAGGCCGTAAAGCCCGGAGATGTAACCACCTCGATGCCATGCACTGTTGTCGAGGTGCTGGTCGAGATCGGTAGCCAGGTGAATGCCGGCGACCCCGTGCTGGTCACCGAGGCGATGAAAATGGAAACCGAGATCCAGGCCCCCATCGCCGGCACCGTCCAGGCCATACACGTGTCCAAGGGCGACAGCGTCAACCCCGACGAAACGCTGATTGAACTGAGCGCCTGAGCCGAACCGTAGCCGGCGGTCGCCGGTTAAAGATTCAGACCAGCAAGCCGATTTCCTGACAGGCGCGGTACGCAGCGGCCTTCAGCGGCCTTGCCCGGCCATCCGCCACCCGGTTTCGCGTTGCACTACAACAAGTTGAATACAGGCGCATTCCAGCCCCCAGGAGGACGCCGTGCGGAGACCCGCCGCCGGCATGAACGCAAGGCATGTCGACTGAACCCAGGCACATAATCCTCGTCGAGCCGTCGGCGACGCAGCGCTATGTCCTGCTGAAAATGCTGCAGACGCTTGGCTACCGGACCACCGTCGCAGAAAGCTTCGAAGAAGGCATCAGGCTGATCAACGCTGGAGAGACCGCGGCCCGCCCTGCGCCGGCGGTGGTACTCGGATGGCCCGCGCAAACACAGCCGGTGGCCGACGAGCTGCTCACTCTGCTCGAATCCCGGCAACACCGTTCAACACCGGTCTTGCTGCTGGCCTATGAACCGGATGCCGCGCTGAAGACCTGGGTGGCAAAACGTGGCCTTACCGCGGCACTCGACTGGAACAGCCGTGACACCCTTGGAGAAACACTGCAGACGCTGCTGTGGACAGGCAATCCGCCGGCTATTGCCGAGCCGGCGCTGCCGGACGAGGAACAGCCGGTCAGCATTCTGATAGTCGACGATTCGCCCAGCGTCCGCTCCTACTACCGGAAACTCCTCATCAGGCACGGCTACGAGGTGACAGTCGCCTCAAACGTCAAGGAAGGCTACGATAAATCCACGCAGGGCAGGTTCGACATCGCCATTATCGACTACTTCATGCCTGACGCGAACGGCGACGTCCTGTGCAGGCGGCTGCTTGACAACCCGGCAACCAGCGACATTGCCATCGCCATGTTCACCGGCACCTACCTGGACCACGTCATCAAGGATGCGCTCGATGCCGGCGCCACCGAGTGCATGTTCAAGAATGAAGTGGACGCCCTCTTCCTGACGCGGGTCGAGGCCATGAGCCGATCGGTACGCAGCAAGGCTTCAATCGAGGTGCAGCGCCAGCGCCTGCAAAGTATCCTGCATTCTGTCGGTGACGGCGTTTATGGCGTCGATAACAGCGGCAGCATTTCCTTCATCAACCCGACCGCCATTCGGATCCTTGGCTACGACCGGGAAGACGAGCTTCTCGGCCGAAACCCCCGGCAGCTCTTCCACCACTACGATGAACATGGCGAGTCGCTGTCAGCTCAGGCGTGCATGCTGCAGCGCAGCTACGGAAAGGCCGATATCCTGCAAAACTGGGAGACAGTGTTCTGGCACCGATCGGGTGCCCCGGTACCGGTCGAATGCACCGTGTACCCGATGTACATGAATGGCAAACAGGAAGGATCGGTGGTCGCCTTTCAGGACATCTCCGAGCGCAAGCGACTGGAAGAAAAACTTCGCTGGCAGGCAGTGCACGATTCGCTGACCGAACTGTTCAACCGCCGCTACTTCGAAGAACAACTGGAGGATGAAGTTGAACGCCTGGGGCGCAGCAGCGAAACCAGCGCGCTGCTGTATATCGACCTCGACCATTTCAAGTACATCAATGACACTGCCAGCCATGATGCCGGCGACCAGCTGCTGGTGCAGATAGGACAGAAGCTGCGCTCGCGACTGCGCAGCACCGACACGCTGGCTCGCCTGGGTGGCGACGAGTTCGCGGTATTGCTGCGCAACGTCGACCCGCAATACCTGGAAAAAACCGCGGATGCCTTCCGCCTGGCGCTGAGCGATGGCGGCTTCGATTACAACAACAGGGCCTACAGCATTCAGGGCAGCATAGGCGTTGCGACCTTTACCGACAATTCGGAGTCGCCCGGCGACGTGCTGGCGCACGCTGACATTGCCTGCCACCTGGCCAAGCTCGCCGGTGGCAACCAGGTAAACGTTTACGTGGAGACCAGCGACTACAAGGCCGAGATGGGCGCCGATCTCGGCTGGTCATCGCGGTTGCGCGAGGCAATCGAACTGGACCACTTCGAGCTGTACTACCATCCCATCGTACCGGTTGCGGCGATCGACCTCGACAGTCTGCCGGGTGAGTCAGGACTACTCTGGGAGCAGATCACCCGTGACCGATCGCAGGTAAAAGTGTGCTTCGAGGTGCTGCTGCGCCTGAAGGGCCGCGATGCAAACCTGATCATGCCCGGTGCCTTCATACCGACGGCGGAACGTTTCCACATCATGCCCGATATCGATTTCTGGGTGCTGCAAAAAGCGATAAGGACGCTGGGAGAGTTCCGTGGCATCTGGCAGGAAGTGATTTTTTCCGTCAATCTCGCCGGCCAGACCCTGATCAAGCGTGACCTGGTGCCGACAATCAAGGCGCTGTTGCAGCGCTATGCCGTCGACCCGTCTTCGCTTTCCTTCGAGATTACCGAAACCACTGCTATCGCCAACATTCCCGCTGCGCAGCGGGTCATCAACGAGCTGAGCGCCATGGGTTGCCATTTCGCGCTGGATGACTTCGGCACCGGCTTCAGTTCCTTCTCCCACCTCAAGCACCTGAACGTCGACTGCGTGAAGATAGACGGGATGTTCGTGCGTGGTATGACCAAGGACCCCACCGACCACGCGATGGTGATCTCGATGAACGATATCGCCCACTTCCTCGGCCAGAAAACCGTTGGCGAGTACGTGGAAACAGCCGACACACTCCGGCTGCTGGCCGACTGCGGCGTAGATTACGTCCAGGGTTACTATATTTCGCCGCCCATTCCGGAGCACGTCGCACGTGGCGATGCCGAGGCACCCGCACTGCTGAGCGCAATCGGCGCAGAAGCGAAGCTTTAAACCGCGGCCACGCTAGGGACCGATGCTCGTCTGCCCGCCCATGTAGCCCTGCAGGACCTTCGGCACGCTGATCGAGCCGTCGGCCTCCTGGCAGTTTTCCATAACCGCGACCAGCGTGCGGCCGACCGCGAGGCCCGAACCGTTGATGGTATGCACAAGTTCCGGCTTGCCGCTTTCCGGGCTACGGAACCGCGCCTGCATACGCCGCGCCTGGAAATCGACAAAATTGCTGCACGACGATATTTCCCGATAGGCCTGCTGACCCGGCAGCCACACCTCCAGGTCGTAGGTCTTGGCCGAGGAGAAACCGAGATCGCCTGTGCACAGGCTGACCACGCGATAGGGTAAGCCCAGCCGCTGCAGAATGACCTCGGCATGTCCGGTCAACGCTTCCAGCGCCCGGTAGGAGTCCTCCGGCCTGACGATCTGTACCATTTCCACTTTCTCGAACTGGTGCTGGCGGATAAGACCGCGCGTGTCCTTGCCATAGGAACCGGCCTCGGAGCGAAAACAGGGTGTGTGCGCCGTCATTCGCAACGGCAACTGCCCGGCGTCGAGAATCGCATCGCGCACCAGGTTGGTAACGGGCACTTCAGCGGTCGGTATCAGGTAGTAACGGTCTTCGCCACAGGTCGCGAACAGGTCCTCTTCAAACTTCGGCAGCTGACCGGTGCCACGCAGACTGTCGGCGTTCACCAGGTACGGCACGTAACACTCCTGGTAGCCGTGCTCTCCGGTGTGGGTGTCCAGCATGAACTGGATCAGGGCGCGGTGCAGGCGCGCCAGCGGACCCCTCAGCACGGCAAACCGTGCCCCGGACAGTTTCACCGCGGCGTCAAAATCCATGCCGCAAAGTGCCGCACCCAGATCGACGTGATCCCTTACCTCGAAGTCGAAGAACCGCGGTTCGCCCCAGCGACGCACCTCGAGGTTGTACGACTCGTCATCGCCTTGCGGGACCGAGTCGTGGGGGATATTCGGAATACCCAGCAACAGGTCACTCAACTGCTGCTGGACATTGTCCAGTTCCTCCTTGGCCGCCTGCAGCTGCTCACCCAGGCCGGCCACCTGGTCCAGCAGCGGCTGAATATCCTCGCCCGCGGCCTTGGCCTTGCCTATCGCCTTTGAACTGCGGTTGCGTTCGGCCTGCAGTTCCTCGGTGCGCACCTGGATGGCCTTGCGTTCGCTCTCCAGTTGCTCGATCCGGTCCGTGTCCAGTACAAAGCCGCGCCGGCGCAATTGCGTCGCAACATGATCGAGTTCGTTTCTTATCAGTTTCGGGTCAAGCATAGGGCTCTTCTATCCAGCTTCGGTCGGTGGCCGGCTAACAATTCACCTGCGCCTGCCAGACGACGACGTGGCCGGGCTCCAGCCTGTCCTTCAGATGTTTCAGAATGTCATCCACGCGCTCCGGACTGTCGAAGAACTCCACCGCCACCGGCAGATTGAGCGACAGGTCCAGCAGCGTCGAGGAGTGCACCACGCCACTACGCCCGAAGCCGGTTATCGCGCGGAACACGGTGACACCGCGAACCTGGGCCTGATCGTGCAGGCAACGCAGCAGATCCTGCAGGGACTTGTCTGCCTCGGTCAGGTAGATACGCACAAAGGTAACGGTTTCCAGTTTCATATCTGCCTCGCTAACAAGACGCCAAGGGCGGCGGCGGCCACGCACAACACCACGCTG
>JASFNS010000051.1:0-8848 GCA_050116915.1 Thiogranum sp.
TCGTTCGCCGGTCCCGCGCGGCCCTGTACCGCGGCGATCCGGTTGTCCCTGACCTGGTAGGTCAGCTGGCAACCCACGCCGCAGAAGGGACAAACGCTGTCCACCTCCTTGAGTCCATCGGTCATACCGACACCCTGCTCGTCCACCAGCGTCGCCTCCATAAGGGCACCGGTGGGACAAGCCTGAACACACTCGCCGCAGGCGACGCAGGTGCTCGCACCCATGGGGTCGTCCTGGTCGAAGACGATTTTTGCCTTGTGCCCGCGGTACGCCATGCCGATGACGTCGTTGACCTGCACTTCCCGGCAGGCGCGCACACACAGATTACAATTGATGCAGGCGTCCAGCGCGACCCGCATGGCAGGGTGGCTGGCATCGGGCGGGGGAGACTCCCCGCCCGGAAAGCGGCTCTCACTGACACCGAGACGGTCGGCCCACCGCCACAGATGAGAGTCGCGATCATGGGCAACACGGCGTGCCGGCTGATCCGCTAGCAGAAGTTCCATGACCATGCGCTGCGCGCTGCTGGCGCGCTCGTTGCCCGAGTGGACCTTCATCCCCTCGGTGGGCTTGCGCAGGCAGGAGGCGGCCAGTACCCGTTCACCTTCGATCTCAACCATGCAGGCGCGGCAGTTGCCGTCGGCCCGGTAGCCTGGTTCCGGCGAGTAGCACAAGTGCGGGATATCGGTGCCGCAACGTCTGGCAACCTGCCAGATGGTTTCCTCCGGCCCGGCCTCGACATCCTTTCCGTCCAGCGTGAAGCGGATTGAGTCGCTCATGAGAAGTCCTCGCGAAAGTACCTGAGCACCGAGTTGATCGGGTTACCGGCAGCCTGCCCGAGCCCGCAGATGGAAGCGTCCGTCATGGTTTTTGACAGTTCGGACAGCAGGCCTTCGTCCCACCGGTCGCGGGACATCAGCCTGACGGCCTTCTCGGTGCCCGCCCGGCACGGTGTGCACTGGCCACAGCTCTCATCCTCGAAGAAGCGCATCAGGTTAAGCGCTACATCCTTCATGCTGTCCTGATCGCTGAATACCACCACCGCAGCCGAACCGATGAAACAGCCGTATTGCTCCAGGGTTCCGAAATCCAGCGGCACATCGCCCAGGGAGGCAGGCAGGATGCCCCCGGATGCGCCGCCGGGGAGATAGGCCTTGAAACGATGGCCGTCCTGCATGCCGCCGCAGAACTCGTCGATCAGTTCGGTGATGGTGATGCCCGCGGGGGCCAGCTTGACACCCGGCTCCCTGACCCGCCCCGAGACCGAGTAACTGCGCCAGCCCTTGCGGCCGTTACGCCCGGCCCCGGCGAACCACTCCGGACCCCGCTCGACGATATCGCGCACCCAGTAAAGGGTCTCGACATTGTTTTCCAGCGTAGGTCGACCGAACAGCCCGACTTCGGCAACGTAAGGTGGCCGGTTGCGCGGCAGACCCCGCTTGCCCTCGATGGACTCGATCATTGCGGATTCCTCGCCACAGATATAGGCACCGGCACCACGGCGGACCTCTACCTTTAGCGTATCCAGCAGACCGTCGGCCGCAAGGCGCGCGAGCGCCTTCTTCATGATTGACCGTATCGCCGGATATTCGTCGCGCACGTAAACGTAACAGGTCGCCGCTTCGACCACCCAGGCGGCAATCAGCATACCCTCGAGGAAGCGGTGGGGATCATGCTCCAGATAGTGACGGTCCTTGAAAGTGCCCGGCTCGCCTTCATCGCAATTGACCGCCATCAGTCGGGGACCCTGATAGCCGCGCACGATGCGCCACTTGCGTCCGGTCGGAAAACCGGCGCCGCCCAGGCCGCGCAGCTCCGAGTGCTCCAGCGCCGCGATGATCTCCTCGACAGTACGCTGTCGGGACAGGCACTCGCGCAACAGCTTGTAGCCGCCATTCGCCACATAGGTGTCGTAGTCGATGTACTCCGGCACCGGAGGTTCCGTGCGCCCCTCGCGGATCGTGGTCATCACGGCGTCGGTACTGGTGTGCGTCACGTGGTTGTGACCCACCTCGGCGACCGGGGCCTTGTCGCAACGTCCCATGCAGGGTGCACGCAGCACGCGCACCTCGCGCCCCGTCTGCTCACTCAGCTCCGCCAGCAGAGTTCCGGCACCGGCCATCTCACAGGCAATGCCATCGCACACGCGCACCGTCAGGGGTGGAGGCGGCTCACCTCCTTCCCTCACCACATCAAAATGGGCATAGAAAGTCGCGACCTCGTAAACCTCGGTCTGCGCCAGGCGCATCTCCTCCGCCAGCGCCGACAGATGGCGCGCCGACAGATGGCCGTAATGATCCTGGACCTTGTGCAGATATTCGATGAGCAGGTCCCGTCGCCGGGGTTCATCCCCCAACAGCCCGCGAACTTCCGCCAGTGCGGCCGGGTCTACCTGCCGGCCTTTGGGCGTCTTCCTCGTCCGCTTCCTGCCGGCACCCGGATGGCCGCGCCTGCGGGCTGTCTGCGTAGACTCTGTCATCGCCTAACCTCCGATTGGTTGCCTGCTGCAGCCACGCATTGGTCGCTGCCGCCTTGATGGGCGCTTGTCACGTCGGGCCGGAAAAGTCCACGAAAGCCTCGTCGCATACCGGCGGGAGAACAGGCATGGCTGAACACCCGTCAAGACGTCGCAAGCTGGCTTTCAGCCCGATAGTCCTGGACATTCATGCTTTCGCCATCGTCGTCTTCCCGGCGGAAACAAGACGTTAACCCCCAGCATTGTTGTATATTGTATACCAGACGACATGGCATGCAAGCGATTAGTCATTGTCGAGGAGGACCGAGAGTTTGCCTCACCTGCCCCTCCGGAGTTACGGAGATCCCGGTCCCGCATTTACGTCGGATTGTTTATCGTATACTGTATACCAGATGATGATCCACAAAAGCCCGGCCACGGGGCCGGAAACAGGAAAAATATCCCGATCCCCTTGCTTCGAGCGCAAGAGATTGTCTCGTCTGCCCGGCTCAGGCTCTGCAGACAGGCGGTGCTACGGCATCGAACGCGGTTACCGGCGAATGCCGCGCCTATCTGTGGCGTCGTCTGTGTACACTTTCGAGCTTCTCGGCCATGTGTTGTTCGCGGTCCGTCCGGGTGCCCACCTGCAGGCAGGTATGGATCCGGGGTGCGCCCTCGGCATGGACCACCTCGTGGCAGCGTTTGATCACGGCAAACACCTCCTCCCACTCACCTTCAACGTTGGTGCTGTTGCAGTTGACCTCGAATGTCAGGCCCGAGTCCTCGAGCACCCGTTCAATGGCGGCAACATAGGGAGAGACAGAAATACCCGCATCGATGGGTACCAGGGTAAAGCCGACAATCGCGTGCATGGACAGGATACCAGGCAGATCGGGAACAGGACCCGATTATACCCGACACATAAACCGGGTCGACGACCTGCCGGGGTAAACCCGGTGGCTCCGTGACTCGTCCCCAAGGAACATTGTCATGCAGCGGACAGAACATATCAAAGCATTCGGTGGCTGGCTCAACCGCTACCGACACACCTCCGAGGTCTGCAATTGCAGCATGAGATTTTCCGTTTACCTGCCGCCCCAGGCCGCCACGGAACGGGTTCCCGTTGTTTACTGGTTATCCGGGCTCACCTGCACGGACGACAATGCGCGTTCCCAGGGGGGCATGCAACGCTATGCCGCCGAACTGGGACTTGCGCTGGTCTTCCCCGACACCAGTCCGCGCGGCGCCGACGTGCCGGACGGCCAGAACCGCTACGACCTCGGCAAGGGGGCGGGCTTTTATGTCAACGCCACCCAGGCGCCCTGGTCACAGCACTACCGGATGTACGATTACGTCACCCGGGAGCTGCCCGGCCTGATCGAGAGCGAGCTTCCTGTCCAGCCGGGCATCAAATCCATCAGCGGCCACTCCATGGGCGGTCATGGCGCACTGATCTGTGCCCTCAAGAACCCGGGTGCCTATCAGTCTGTGTCGGCCTTTGCCCCCATTTGTAACCCCTCTGTCGGCGGCTGGGGGCAGACTTGCTTCGAAGCCTATCTCGGCGGAGACCGCGAGACCTGGCAGGCTTATGATGCCACCGCGCTGGTAGCCGCGGGCGCGCCGCCGATTCCCCTGCTTATCGACAGCGGCACCGGCGACGAGTTTCTGGTCAAACAACTCTATCCACAAAACCTGGAGGCCACCTGCCGGGCGCGTGATTTCCCCCTGACCCTGCGTATGCAGGAGGATTATGACCACAGCTATTATTTCGTTGCCAGCTTCATCGGCGAGCACCTCGCCTACCATGCCGGGAAGTTGCGCGGCGCTCGGGGTTCGGGGCAATGAAACCCGCTATCAGCGAAGACCGAACCGAGTCCCGGCACAGAGGTGCGTTGATCGCTGTGCAGCCGCGCCTGACCACAGCGGGTAAATAAAATGCCTTATACCAGCACCGCGGACATACGCATTCACTACCAGCGCAAGGGAAAAGGCTGTCCGGTTCTGTTTCTCGGTGGTGTGGGCGGTGACCTGCGCAGCAAGCCGAACGTCTTCGACAGCCCGCTGGCGGACAGCTTCGATATCCTTACTTTCGACCAGCGTGGCACCGGTCTCACCGACAAGCCGGACGTTGCATACACCATGGCGCAGTATGCGCAGGACGCAGAGGCGGTCATGGATGCCGTCGGTTGGGACGCCGCCCATGTCGTCGGCGTCTCCTTCGGTGGCATGGTGGCCCAGGAACTGGCGCTCGGGAGTCCGGGGCGGGTCCTGAGCCTGGTGCTCTGTTGCTCCACCGCCGGTGGCGCGGGCGGTTCTTCCTACCCGCTCCATGAGTTATCCGGTCTCTCACCCGCAGCGCGCTCCCGGAAGATGCTCGCGATCGGGGACAACCGTTACGACGAAGCCTGGCAGGCAGAACACCCCGAAGAGACCGACCGCCTGCTCAAGGAGGCCGCGGCAAACGCCTCACCCTTCCTGAAAGAGCCGGGCGGCATCGCCGGTATCACCCGCCAGATCGAGGCGCGCAGCCATCACGACACCTACGACCGCCTCTCGTCAATGCGGATTCCAACCCTGGTTTGCGGTGGAAAGTACGATGGCCAGGCCAGGCCGGAGGCCGTCAGAAACCTGCATGCTCAGATACCGGCTGCAGAGCTGCGTTTCTTTGCAGGCGGACATCGCTTCCTGAGCCAGGATCCGGAAGCCTATAAAGTCATTGGCGAGTTTCTCCGACGCCACTGCAGCGCTTCAAAGCAGATACTATGAAGTCTTCGGTCAAGCAGGTACTATCCGAAGCATCTATGGCCGCGGGCCTGCAACGGATCGGTTTGCGACGTGCCTGGCGACGGGAACACCGAGTTGTCCGGACGAACACCACATGTTTGCCAGTCAGGCCAGGTTTCGACGTCTGCTGGACATATAGAATTTCTGTTGTAAATCCATGACTAAATCTTTTCGAAGCCTTGAGAATATTCCTTCGGATCTCTACGACAAGATCGCCCTGACAGTCCCGGACGGAGGCCTGAATCTGGCGTACGGCCAGCTTCTGGAGGCGATCGCCAAAACCGCCGAGTCGCTGCAGCCGGTGGTAGCCGACTGGCCGGAGGAGCGGCCGATCGCCCTGGCCTTCGGCAACTGTCCGGAATTCGTTGTCTCTTTTCTCGCACTTGCATGGATCGGCATTCCCGCCATGCCTCTCAACCCCGCGCTGACGGCCGACCTTGCCACTGAACCACTTGCCGATGAACAACCGGGTGCGCTGATTGTCCCTCCGGGTCCCAGCGCCTTGCGTGAGGCGGCCGCACGCGTTGGTGTCCCGTGCTGGACCATGCTTCCGGACTTTCGGATCGACGGGCTGCCACAAGGTGGCAAATCCCGAAACAGGATGCCGAAGCCCGATTCAACCGCGCTGCTTTTGCAGACCAGCGGGACGACCGGTAAACCCAAGTGGGTACCCCTTACGCATGCGAATCTCCTGGCGTCTATCGACAACATCACGGCTACCTACAAACTCTCTCCAGCCGACTCGACGCTACTGGTGATGCCGCTTTTTCACGTGCACGGCCTGGTCGCGGCTCTGCTGTCGACCCTTTACAGCGGTGGGCGCGTTATCCTGCCACCCCGGTTTTCAGCCAGCCATTTCGTGGAGTGGACGCTTGCGGAACACCCCACCTGGTACACCGCGGTGCCGACCATACACCGCATTCTCCTCGGGCACTCCGAAATGCAGGATATACCCAAGGGCCAGTTCCGGTTTATCCGCTCGTGCAGCTCGTATCTCGCACCGGAAACCAAGGCCCGCATCAAAGAGCTATTGGGCGCTCCGGTAGTGGAAGCCTACGGCATGACCGAGGCGGCCCACCAGATCGCGTCCAACCCCTTACCGCCAGCAGAACGTCGGGCGGGATCCGTTGGTCAGGGCACGGGCGTGGAAGTTGTCGTACTGGGACCCGACGGGAAGATCCTTGCCGCCGGTGAAGAAGGCGAGATCGCCATCCGTGGCGACAACGTCATGAGCGGCTACCTCAACAACCCTGAGGCCAACGCCAGCGCGTTTGTGAATGGCTTTCTCCGCACCGGAGATATCGGGCAGATCGACGCAAACGGATATATCTCGCTTCTGGGACGCATAAAGGAATTCATCAACCGCGGCGGCGAAAAAATCCCCCCTGTGCAGATTGACGATGTTCTTCTCGAGATCCCCGGTGTCGCAATGGCAGTGACGTTCGGCGTGCCCGACACCATTTACGGTGAGACCGTCCACGCCGCTGTCGTCCCCAAAGGACCTGTGACTGAAGAAGAGATCCTTGCCCATTGTCGGGAGAAGCTTCCCCGCTTCATGGTGCCCGTCAAAATACATATCGTATCCGAACTGCCGCACGGCCCTAGCGGAAAAGTAAGCCGCGTCACGCTACCCAAAACCCTTGGACTTGCCTGAACGTCATTGCCGCAATGACTTCGCGGGAAGATGACTTTCGCGCAAGCCCCCGCAGAGGTGAACGCTCCATCCCCGGAAAGCTGTCACGCCTGGCCGCCCGACACGGGCTGCTCATCGACAAAGGCGGACGTATGAGTGAAGGGCGAGTGCACCTCGGCGTTACGAATCGACATGACCCCGGCCTATACCCAGTAGGCGATACCGGTCATGATGCGCGAAGTGAATTGCATCAGCTGCCGCACGGGCCGCGGCAGCTCGGCGCCGCCGGCGCGTTTGGCTTCAGCGCCGTGGTGCGCCTCGTCGATTTTCATCTGCTCGATGATGGCGCGGCTTTTCTGGTCGTTGTCGGCAATCCGCCTGAGGTGACCGTCCAGGTGCTCGATAACCTGCTTCTCGGTCTCGGCAACAAAACCCAGGCTCCACTTGTCACCCACCGCGCCCGCGGTTGCGCCGATCGCAAAAGAACCCAGGTACCATAGCGGATTGAGGTAACTGACGTGCCCGCCCAGCTCGTTGACGCGCCGCTCACACCAGTCGAGGTGATCATTTTCCTCGGTCGCGGCACGTTCCATGCGCTCGTGAACCGTTTCCAGCCGCGCCGTCAGCGCCTGCCCCTGGTACAACGCCTGGGCAGCGACCTCGCCCGCATGGTTGACGCGCATCAAACGCATTGACTCGCTCTTTTCGACTGCGTTGAGTTCGCCCTCTTCCCGATCGTCGGCAGGGTTGGGACGTCCTGAGACCAGTGGCCGGCCGGCCAGCGTACGCAGCGCCTGGTCAAAATTCATGATCAGGCGGTCCAGAGAGCTTAGATTTCGGGCGTTCATGGGCCAAGTGTGCGCAACTTGCGACAGGGATTCAATACCCGCGACACAGGTGAAATACCGGCAGAATACCGCGGTTGCCCGGCGCCGTGGCGGCCGTGCCGGAATCCGCCTTTCCGGCGCATGGCCTCACGCAGAACAAATGCGCACCCGGCGCGCCGGCGGCTTACCTGGTACCGGGCAGATTGCTACCGTAGAAGATTTCCATAATTTCGTGTTCCACCTGTTTGCTGATCCGGCGTTTCTCGGCCGCAGCGAGGGCCTCTTCGCCGACACCGAACAGGTAATCGTTCAGCGTCAGGTCCTTGAGACGCATCTTGGTGTGGAAAATATTCTCCTGGTATACGTTCACATCGATCATCTGGTAGCGGTCGCGAGTATCCCTGGCGATGAAATTCTGGATCGAATTGATCTTGTGATCGATGAAGTGCTTGCGCCCGCGCACGTCCCGGGTAAAACCGCGCACCCGGTAATCCATAATGACAATGTCCGACTCGAAGCTGTGTATCAGGTAGTTCAACGCCTTCAGCGGTGAAATCACACCACAGGTGGACACATCGATATCCGCGCGGAAGGTACTGATACCGTTGTCCGGGTGGCTTTCCGGGTAGGTATGCACCGTCACGTGGCTCTTGTCGAGATGACCGACAACAGCCTGCGGCAACGGTCCGGGGGCTTCGGTATTGCTTATTTCCGGCGAACCGATTTCTTCCTCGGCGATCAGCATGGTGACGCTGGCGCCCTGCGGCTCATAGTCCTGCCGGGCGATGTTGAGAATTCTTGCCCCGATGATGTCGCACACGTCGGTGAGTATCTGGGTCAGGCGCTCGGCGTTGTATGCCTCGTCGATATACTCGATGTATTCGCGCCGATGCTCGGGCAGATTAGCGTAGCAGATATCGTAGATATTGAAACTCAGCGACTTGGTAAGGTTGTTGAAACCTTCCAGCTTGAGCTTTTTCATGGACGTATCGATAGGCATTGCGTTGCCCCCTAACCGTCCGCGATGGGTGGATGAAAAATCATCTGCACGGTGACGTTTTGCGGTGCCAGGCAGTAGAAACTGCGAGCACCATCCCGGTGTGTACGGGGTTCTGATTTCATCTTAACATCATGCCCAAGCAGAAAGTC
>JASFNS010000052.1:0-8838 GCA_050116915.1 Thiogranum sp.
CGTATAGCTACTGCACAACTCATTTCCTCGAAGCCTGTGACCCCGTGCCCCACGTAGATGGGTATTTCAAGTGCGTCTCCCGCGATCACCACGTAGTCGGGATAGTCCTCGGCAATGCGCCCGTCCAGGATATTAACCGAGCCGATAAACTCGGCGGTGAAGCGCGACGCCGGCTGCTCGTAAATGTCGCCGGGTTCGCCGATCTGGCAAATGCGTCCCTGATCCATGACGGCGATGCGGCTGGCCATCGTCATGGCCTCGTCCTGGTCATGGGTTACCATGACGCAGGTGACGCCAAGGCGCTCTATGATATCGACCACTTCCAGCTGCATCTCGCCGCGCAGTTTCCTGTCCAGGGCACCCATCGGCTCGTCGAGCAACAGCAGCTTGGGCCCTTTCGCCAGCGAGCGCGCCAGCGCCACGCGCTGTTGCTGCCCCCCGGAGAGCTGGTGCGGCTTGCGCCGCGCGTATTCGGTCATGCGCACCAGCTTCAGTAACCCGGCAACACGGTCGGCGATCTCGGCCTTGGCCATACCATCCTGCTTCAGGCCGAAAGCGATATTCTTTTCCACGCTCATGTGCGGGAACAGCGCGTAGGACTGAAACATCATGTTGATGGGGCGGCGGTACGGCGGCAGCCGGGCGATATCCTGCCCGTCAAGCACAATGCTGCCGGCGGTCGGCGCTTCGAATCCGGCCAGCACCCGCAGCAGGGTTGACTTGCCGCAACCGGAGGCGCCGAGCAGCGCGAAAATCTCGCCCTTGCGTATGCTGAAACTCGCCGCGTCGACGGCGCGGAAATTGTCGAAGTCCTTGCTGACGCCAACGACCTGCAGGTAGTCCTCGGCGCGCGCATCCTCCGCCCGGTCGTTCGATGTGCGGGCGGTCGCGCTGCTGTCGCGGATCTGCGTATCCTGGGCCATTAATACGGCCTGCGCAAGTTGACCGACACCGGTTTACGGAAGCGATGACCGCATGGGCGCGGCCCTCGCGCGTACAGGGATGTATTCACAGCGCGTCCCGCACACCGATGTCGCTTGACTTCTGTATTCATCAGTAATGACTCCGGCTGATAACGGACGGACAGCGGGCGGGCAGCGACTGCAAGGCCGCTGCCCCCTGCCCCGGTCCCGTGGTTTATTTGCCGGTTTTCACCCGCGTCCAGGTCCGCGTGTAGACCCTGTCGACATTGGGCGGCAGTACCGCGAAGGTGTACAGCTTCTTCTCGGCCTCGGGCGTCGGGTAGATACCCGGATCATCGAGAATCTCCTTGTCGACCAGCGGCCGCGACGCACTGTTGGGGTTGGCGTACCAAACATAGTTGGAAATTGCCGCGATGACATCGGGACGCAGGATGTAGTTTATAAACTTCAGAGCATTGTCGGGATGCTTTGCATCCTTGGGTATCGCCATCATGTCAAACCACATGGCGGCACCTTCCTTGGGAATCACGTAGGCTATCTCCACACCGTTCTTGGCCTCCGCGGCACGATCGGCGGCCTGCAGTATGTCCCCGGACCAGCCGAGGGCGACGCAGATATCCCCGTTGGCCAGGTCATTGATGTACTGTGACGAATGAAAATAGGTAATGTAGGGGCGCAGCTTCATCAACAGGTCCTGCGCCTTACCCTGGATAAGTTTCGTGTCGAAGGTATTCGGATCTTCTCCCAGGTAGTTCAGCACGGCCGGAATAACCTCGACCGGCGCATCGAGAAAAGCCACGCCACAGGACTTGAGCTTTTTGAGATTCTCCGGATCGAAGATCAGCGCCCAGCTGTCCACCGGCGCGTCATCACCCAGGACCTCTTTCACCTTGTTGACGTTGTAACCGATGCCCGTGGTGCCCCACAGGTAAGGAACGGCGTGCGCGTTGTCCTTGTCCAGCGCCGCCACCCGTTTCATGAGGTCCTTGTCGAGGTTCTTGTAATTGCTCAGCTTGGATTTGTCCAGGGGCATGAATACGCCCGCCTGGATCTGCCGGGACAGAAACGACAGCGAAGGCACCACCAGGTCGAACCCGGTGTTACCGGCGAGCAGCTTGGCTTCAAGCACTTCGTTACTGTCAAACACATCGTAGGTTACCTTGATGCCGGTCTCTTTCTCGAAATTGGCGATGGTATCTTCGGCGATATAGTCCGACCAGTTATAAATATTCAGCACCTTTTCCTCGGCCGCCGTCGCGCCGGAAGCAACGTAAAGCGACACGATGACGCCGCCGAGGATTCTTCTGAGGATGTGTTGCATGTTGGATTCTCCGTAATGACAGGGCTTGCTGTGGGACAGGATCAATTTGTAAATGAAACGCCGCCGCTAAGGCAAGCGGCGTATTCAACCAGTTTCAGGGGACGGCCACTGGCGCACCAAATTAAGGCATGAGTGGCCGTCACGTCCTCGCCTTGACGGCCTCCCAGGTCTGGTCCAGGGACTTGCGGGTCTTTTCGATCAGCTCGTCGATCTGCCCGTGAGTCATTACCAGCGGCGGTGACAGCAACATGCTGTCCTTGGTGGCGCGCAGGATCAGTCCGTTGGCGAGTGCAAAATCACGGCACATGGCGCCTACGGTCCCCCGGTCCTCGAAAAAACGCCGCTCCGGCTTGTTCGGCACCAGTTCTATGGCGCCGACAAAGCCTGCAATACGCGCTTCGCCCACCAGCGGGTGGTCCGCCAACTGCAGCCAGCGCTTCTGCAAATACGGTCCGGTATCCGTGTCCACCGTTTCGACAATATGTTCGCGTTGCAGGATGCGTATATTTTCCAGCGCGACCGCGGCGCACACCGGGTGGCCGGAATAAGTATAGCCGTGCGCCAGTTCACCGCCCTTCTCTTTCAGCACGCCGGCGATGCGCTCGCTGAACATGACCGCACCGATAGGCAGGTAACCGGAGCTGATTCCCTTGGCTACCGGCATGATATCCGGTTGAATATCGAAAAAGTCGCAGCCAAACCATTTACCGGTGCGGCCGAAGCCGCAGATCACTTCGTCGACAATCAACAGCACATCGTACTTGCGGCAGATGCGCTGGATCTCGGGCCAGTAGCTGGCCGGCGGAATGATGACGCCGCCGGCGCCCTGGATCGGCTCGGCAATGAAGGCGGCAACCGTTTCCGGACCGAGTTCCAGAATCTTTTCTTCCAGCTCACGGGCGCGCTGCAGGCCGAAGTCATCGGGACTGAGGTCGCCGCTGTATTCGAACCAGTAGGGCTGGTTGATGTGATAGATGCCGGGAATCGGCAGTCCCCCCTGCTTGTGCATGGCGGGCATGCCGCCCAGGCTGGCGCCGGCGACGGTGGAGCCGTGATAACCGTTGTACCGGCCGATGACATTGAACCTCTCCGGCCGGTCCTGCACCGACCAGAAATGGCGCACCATCCGAAGTATGGTGTCGTTCGCTTCCGAGCCCGAGCCGGTAAAAAAGGCGTGGGTGATATTGTCGGGAGCCAGCGAGGTGATGAGCTCCGCGAGTTCGATGGTCGGCTGCGATGTGCACTGAAAGAAGCTGTTGTAGTAAGGCAGTTCCCGCATCTGGCGGGCGGCTGCTTCGACAAGTTCCTGCCTGCCATAACCCACGTTGACACACCACAGCCCGGCAAACGCATCCAGCAACTTGTTGCCTTCGGCGTCCCAGACATAGACGCCCTCGGCCCTGGTGATAATACGCGTGCCCTGTTTGGCCAGGGCGGCATTATCGCAAAACGGGTGTAGATGGTGAGCAGCATCCATATGCTGCAAGGTGGGGATATCGAGTCTAGAAGCGGTCACGGCTGACACTCACAGGATCAGACATTGAGGAGCAGGAACTCTCGTTCCCATGAACTGATAACCCGGAAAAATATCTCGTATTCGGTTCTCTTGATCGCGGCATACGCCTTGACGAAGCGTTCGCCGAGTATCTCGTGCAGCGGGTTGCTGTCTACCAGCAGCTTGAGCGCCGCCTCCAGCGAGCGGGGCAACTGGTAAGGCTGCTCGTAGGCGCTGCCGCTGAGTGGTTCCGTGGGCTGCAGTTTTTCCCTGATCCCCAGGTACCCGGCCGCCAGGGTGACCGCCATCATCAGATAGGGATTGGCGTCTGAGCCGGCGAAACGGCTTTCCACACGCGTCGATTCCGGATCGGAAAACGGGATGCGCAAGCCGGCGGTGCGGTTGTCATAGCCCCAGTGCACATTGATGGGCGCCGATTCATCGCGCGCGATCCGCCGGTAGCTGTTCACGTTGGGTGCAAAGATGGCCATCGAGGACGGCACGTACTTCTGCAGGCCGGCGATATAGTGCATCAACAGTTCGCTGGGCTTGCCGTCCTCGCCGGCGAACACGTTGCGGCCATCGCGCTTGTCAAGCAACGACTGGTGCAGGTGCATGGCACTGCCGGGCTCGTTTTCCATGGGCTTGGCCATGAACGTGGCATACACGTCATGACGCAGGGCGGTTTCACGCATGGTGCGCTTGAACAGGAACACCTGGTCGGCGCGCGACAAGGCGTCGGCGTGCAGAAAGTTGACTTCCATTTGTGCGGCACCGGATTCATGGATGAGGGTATCCACATCCAGTTCCATGGCGTCGCAATAGTCGTACATATCGTCGAACAGCGGGTCGAACTCATTGACCGCGTCGATGGAATAGGACTGACGCGCGGTTTCCGGCCGGCCGCTGCGCCCGGCCGGAGGCACCAGCGGAAAATCGGGATCGGTGTTTCTCTGTACCAGAAAGAACTCGAGTTCCGGAGCGACTATCGGTTTGAGATCCATGGCCGCGTACAGGTTCAGGACCTTCCTGAGCACCGAACGCGGCGCCAGAGGATGCAGGGTACCCTCGTCCGCTGACAGGTAACAGTCATGAATAATCTGCGCGCTGGGATCGCTGGACCAGGGCACCACGCAGACCGTCTCGGTATCGGGAAGCAGCACCATGTCCCGCTCTGTCGGACTGACCAGCTCATCGTAGGAGTCGGGCCACTCACCGTTCACGGTCTGGATAAAAACGCCTTCCGGCAACCGCGCCCCGCCCTCGGAAAAGTATCGTTCCGCGGGCACGATCTTGCCGCGGGCGTTGCCCGTCATATCCGGCACGAGGCACTCGACCTCGGTTATGCGCCTTTCCTTGAACCAGGCCTGCAACTTTCTCTGATCTTCAATTTTCATACTGAATCACTTGTGGTTGGCGCGTTGCGCCGCGCGCTCGCGGCATGCGGCGCCGAAACGTTCGAAGATTGCCGTGTAAAACGGGTTATCGAGCACCCGCCACTCCGGGTGCCACTGCACCGCCAGCGCGAAGCGGTCGTCCCGGTCGACGCGCACCGCCTCGATCAACCCGTCGGGTGCCCGCGCCTCGACAACCAGACCGTCGGCCAGGCGGTCGATACCCTGCCCGTGCAGGGAATTCACCCGCGGTGTGCCGCCGGCAGCCAGGTCACCCAGCAGACCACCCGGTTCGGGGATGATCTCGTGCTGTGGACCGTACTGAATTTCGAGGGAAGGCGAATCGGTTTCGCGATGGTCGTCATACCCCGCTACATGATGGACCTCGGCGTGCAGACTGCCGCCGAGGGCCACGTTCAGCTCCTGCAATCCCCTGCATATCCCCAGAATAGGAACCCCTTCCTGCAATGCAAGGGGAATCAGCGCGAGGTTGGTGGCATCGCGCTGCGGGTCGGCGGGGGAATCCGGGGGAGGCACCGCACCGTTATAGTGCTTTGGTTCAATATTCGAATAGGCGCCGGTCAGCAGCAAACCATCCAGCATCGGTACAATAGCCGGTAAAGGCAGGCGGTCGGCCAGAGCCGGGATCACCAGGGGTACCGCGCGCAGGGTGTCGACAACCGCTGTCAGGTATTTTTCGCCCACACAGTGATAATAGTGCGGGTCGATGAACTGTCTGTCTGCGGGCAAGCCAATGACTGGCACAAGAGACATAAATGCTCGTTTGAACGCTGCGGATGACTGTTTGGCACACTAGCACTGGTGTTTATTTTTTTCAACGGCCGCGCGCGAGAGCCGCCAGGATATGTGCGCGCGCACCCATCAAGGGATATCATTTTGCAGATAGCATACCGGCGGTTAGGGGTTTTGTCGTTCCGTTTCATTACGTTATTCGCCGTCTTTACAACCTTGGCAAAAGTGTTGAGAATCTTAAACGCTCGGCCGGCCCGTTTGCTACTATCGACGCCTCAGTCTATTGCGAGAGAATTTCATGACGCAGACATCGCTTCCCGAGCCCGACGCCGACACGCTGCGCGGGCTCGGCGACCTCGAAACCATCGACCTGCTGATCCCGGATTGCAACGGCCTGCTGCGCGGCAAGCGCATCAACCCCAGCGGTCTGGAGAAAGCCTACAGCGCCGGCATCTGCCTGCCGGCCTCCATCTTCGGCGCCGACATCACCGGCAACACCTCGGAGGCCACGGGCCTCGGATTTGAAATCGGCGACAGCGACCTGCTGTGCAAGCCGGTGACCGGCACGCTGCAGGCGATTCCGTGGACCGAGCACACCAGCGCACAGTTGCTGATGGAGATGTTCCACGAAGACGGTCGGCCTTTCCCCGGCAATCCCCGGCATATCCTGCGCTCGGTCGCAAGCCGGCTTGCCGACGCAGGCCTGCGCGCCGTCATCGCCGTGGAGCTGGAGTTCTACCTGCTGGACAACAAACTGGACGCGGGCGGTCACCCGCAGGCGCCGGTCAACGCCCATACCGGCCAGCGCGATGCCACGACCCAGGTGTATTACATCGACGACCTGGACAGTTATCAGGATTTCATCAATGAAGTACGCGAAGCCACGCGCATCCAGAGAATCCCGGCCGATACCGCGGTTGCTGAATATGCGCCGGGGCAGTTCGAAATCAACCTGGAACACCGCGACGACCCGCTGGCCGCCTGTGACGATGCCATTCTCCTGAAACGTAACATCAAGGCTATAGCCGCCAAACACGGCATGCAGGCCACCTTTATGGCCAAGCCCTATGGCCAGCTGGCCGGCAACGGCCTGCACGTGCACGTCAGCCTGTATGACCCGCAGGGGAACAATCTGTTGGCCGGCGGACAGGATCATGCGACCACACCTGCGACCCTGTGCCACGCCATCGGCGGCCTGCAGCGAAGCCTGCACGAGGCCATGCTGCTGTTTGCGCCACACGCCAATTCCTACCGGCGTTTCCAGGCCGAGTGTTTCGTGCCTCTGAACGGTAGCTGGGGTTATAACAACCGCACCGTAGCGCTGCGCATCCCCGCGGGCGAGGCGCATGACTGCCGCATCGAACACCGCGTATCAGGCGCCGACGCCAACCCCTACCTGGTTACCGCGGCGATACTTGCAGGCATCCACCACGGCGTGAGCCGGCAGATCGAGTGCGATGCGCCCATAACGGGTAATGCCTACATCCAGACCGAACCGGAAATCCCCAGAACCTGGCACGATGCACAGAGCGTGTTTGCCCAAAGCCAATGGGTTCGCGACTATTTCGGTGAAGATTTTCAACACATCTTCACCGCCCTGAAGGCCGAGGAACTCAGACGCTTCGAACAGCAGATCACGCCACTGGAGTACCAGTGGTACCTGCGAACCGTTTAGGCAGGCAGGTGCGTGGATAACGCCACACACGTCGATTCCTGGTACGCAGCCAGCGCCGCCCGCAGCACCGATTACCCCGGCCTGAGGGGTGACACGCGGGTCGATGTCTGTGTCCTGGGCGCGGGCATCACCGGCCTGAGCACCGCCATTCATCTGGCCGAACAGGGTTACAAGGTTGCCGTGCTCGAAGCCAGACGTGTCGGCTGGGGCGCCTCCGGGCGCTCCGGCGGGCAGATGATTTTCGGCTTCGCCAGCGACCAGTCGAAACTGGTCCGACTGGTCGGCAGCCAGGATGCAAAAACGATCTGGGCCTGCGGGCTCGAAGGCATCGATCTGCTACGCGAGCTGGTCGCCCGATTCCACATCGACTGCGACCTGGTGCACGGACACGTCCACGCGGCGATCAAGCCGCGCCAGGCCGAGGAACTGCGGGCCTGGCAGGCCGATCTCGAAAACACCTATGGCTACCGAAGCCTGAAATTCCTCGACCGGCAGCAGATCCGCGCTGCCGTGGCCAGCGAGCGCTACGTTGCCGGCCTGCACGATAGCAACAGCGGTCACATTCACCCGCTCAACTATGTCCTGGGGCTGGCCGCGGCGGCCGAATCACTGGGCGTGCGCATTTACGAGACGTCCGCAGTCGTCGACATCAGCGAAGCTGCGGCGGTCAGCGCGAAAACCGCACACGGCCGGGTCACCGCGGATTTTCTGGTGCTGGCCGGAAATGCCTATCTCGCAAAACTTGCGCCCGGCATCGAAACCAAGATCATGCCGGTCGGCACCTACATCGGTGCATCCGAACCCCTGGGGGAGGAACGCTGCCGCGCCCTGATCGCCGACAACGCCGCAGTCGCCGACATTAACTTCGTGCTCGATTACTTCCGCTGCAGCTCGGATCACCGCATGCTGTTCGGCGGCCGCGTATCCTACTCCACCCTGCCGCCACCCAACCTGAAGGCGACCATGCACAAACGCATGGCCGCGGTGTTTCCGCAGCTGCAGGACGTTCGCATGGAATATGCCTGGGGCGGCTTCGTCGCCATAACCATGAACCGCGCGCCCCACTTCGGGCGTATCGGCAGCAATATCTATTTTGCCCACGGCTTTTCCGGCCACGGCATTGCCGCAACCGGGCTGGCCGGCAAACTCATGGCCGATGCGATTCGCGGTACAGCGGAAAAATTCGACGTGTTTAGCAGGATACCGCACCACGATTTTCCCGGCGGCCGCGCCTTGCGCACACCGGCCCTGGTTCTGGCAATGACCTGGTTCCGCTT
>JASFNS010000053.1:0-8833 GCA_050116915.1 Thiogranum sp.
ATCCCGCCGCCTTGTCAATACCGGCGGTTTTCTCCAAGCCGGTGACAACGCAGCCTTTCCAAACTATGGCTGGGGCGGCAGGATTCGAACCTGCGTATACTGATACCAAAAACCAGTGCCTTACCGCTTGGCGACGCCCCAACATTCATTCACTTCGCAGCGCCGCGAGTTTCTCCTGCAGGGGAGAACGATTGCAGCCGCGCGCCACAAAGCCTTTCCAGGGCGCCGGCAGCTGCCGCAGCAAGGCTTCCGCCTGATTGCGGTCCAGGCAGCGGGCAAACACACAGGCACCACTCCCTGTCATGCGAGCAGGTTGGTGTTTTGATAGCCAATCCAGTGCCTTACCGACTTCAGGGTACCGCCGCACAACCACCGGCTCCAGGTGGTTGACTCCCACGCCCGGGAGAAGGTCGGCTATTTTGAGGCTGGGGCCGTTACGTGTCAATGCGGGATCGGAGAAAATCTCGGCCGTTGATACGCTTACCTGCGGGTCGACGACCAGGTACCAGGGCTCGTCCAGTTCGGGTAGAGGGGTTAGTTTTTCGCCGATCCCTTCAGCCCAGGCCGCAGCGCCGCGCACGAATACCGGCACATCGGCACCCAGGCCGAGCGCCAGCTCCGCCAGCTGATCCCGGCTCAGCGCCAGGTCCCATAGCGCATTGAGGGCAACCAGGGTGGTTGCCGCGTCCGAGCTGCCACCACCCAGGCCGCCGCCGGTCGGCAGGCGCTTGTGCAGCCGAATGCGCACACCCCGCTGACAACCGGTGTAATCACGCAACCGCCTGGCGGCACGCTCGACCAGGTTTTCGCCGGGCGGGATATCCGGCAGACCGGCTTGCAGTTCGATGCCGCGGGGTGGCGTCGTATAAAACCACAGCAGGTCACCGACATCCAGAAACTGAAAAACGGTCTGCAACTCGTGATAACCGTCGGGGCGCCGGCCGGTTACGTGCAGAAACAGATTGAGTTTGGCGGGCGCGGGCCAGGCATCGCTATCGGCGAACACCGTCATGGTATCTGCCATTCGTCGACGACAACCCGTACCTGTACCTGGTCGCGCTGCAACTGAAGCTTGTCCGGCAACTGCCGCTCACCCACATCGCGGTAACGGCGGTAGTCAATGTTCCAGCCGTCCTGTTGCAAGGTATGCAGGCGCCCTTGCCCGTCCCAGTCAAGCACCGAGGACTGTTCCGCCACCGGCAGACCCAGCAACCAGTCTCTGAGCCCCTGCACCGGCAGCCGCCAGCCCGTCTCGTCCTGCAACAGACGATCGACACTGCGCGCGTAGACCGGCGCCTCATTCTCGCGTTGCAACCACACGCCGGCCTGGTCACCGTGCAGTTCGATTCCACCCTGACCAAATGGCCCCCGCAGCCGGATACGGTAGCTGTCACCGCTTTGCTGCCAATCGAAACCGGCATTCCAGCCGTCGTCGTCGCGCCGAATCGCGACGCGCCCGCGCGCCTGCCAGTCGCTGAGCGCTTCCAGGGAAGCCCGGTGTTCGAGCCAAGCCGACTCGGGCGCGGGCGCGGTAACCGGCGGACGCGTTGCACAGGCGTTCAGCAGCAACACCCCGGCCAGCGCCAGGCAACCCAACAGCCGCCGAATCGATGAGCTGTTTTGACGAACGGGAATCACATCAGGGCAGGTAGCGGCGCACGGTCTCTTCCAGCACAGGGTCACCCGGCGTCGCCTTGCGCGCGCTCGCCCACAGCGCCTTTGCCTCGTCGCGCTTGCCCATCTTCCACAACACCTCGCCAAGATGTGCGGCGATCTCGCTGTCCTTGGTCATGTCATAGGCTTTCTGCAGGTAGTCGCGCGCCTCCTGCAAGCGGCCCAGTCGGTACATCACCCAGCCCATGCTGTCGATGACCGCGGGATCATCCGGTGTCTGCGCCAGGGCTCGCTGTATATAGCCCAGGGCCTCCTGGTAGCGGTCGGTTCGATCGGCGAGCGTATAACCGAGTGCGTTCAGGGCCCTGGCGTTATCGGGATCGATCTCCAGCACCTTCTTGAAATCCTGTTCGGCCTGATCGAGCCTGTCCAGGCGTTCCGCCACCAGGGCGCGCGCATAGAGTATCTCGATATCATCGGGCTGGTTCTCCAGGTACTCGCTGTACAGCTTGAACGCTTCTTCATTCCAGTCGATCTGCGACAGGATCTCGCCTTCGACCAGGAACATGCGCTGGGCCTCGCCGGGATGCGCCAGCCGCACCTTGCGCAGGCGCTCCCGCGCCGCTTTCACCTTGCCTGCCTGCGCCTCCAGCCGGGCCATACGAATCTGCACCTCGGTCCAGTGGTCACCCTCTTTGATCTCGCGGTACCAGCGCATGGCACGTTCGGGTTTTTTCTGCTCTTCGGCGATCGCCCCCAGGTAGTAGTAGGCCTGTTGCGTCTGGTAATCCAGGTCCAGCAGCTTCTCGAACAACCCGCGCGCATCGTCCAGCCGGTTGGCCTCCAGCGACAGCAGCGCCAGTGAATACACCACCGGGCCGTTGTCCGGCTGCAGCTTGATAAGCTTGCGGTATTCGGCGCGCGCGCCGTCGAAGTCGTCCAGATCCACCAGCAGGCGGGCGTACGCCAGTCGCAGGTCGACGTCATCGGGCTTGCGCGCCAGGGCCGACTCCAGCTGCTGACGCGCGATGTCGCCCTGCCCCTGCTTGAGATTGATCTGGGCCTGCAGAATCAGTGCCTGGGTCCAGTCTGGTTTAAGCAACAACGAGCGGGTCACCTCCTGCTCGGCAACGGGCCAGTCCTCGGCATGCACCGCAAGGCGCGCGTAGGCGAAATGGGCGTCGGCGTCATCGGGACGCATCGCCACCAGCTGTTCCATAACCTTGAGCGCCCGTTGCGTGTCAGGCTCGCGCGCCAGCAATGCCAGCATGGACTGGTAGGGATCGGCGTCGGCGCCCCCGCTGTGCTCCAACAGGTACTGGAACTGCTCCAGCGCCTCGTCCTGGTGCTGCGTACGCAATGCCAGCACCGCCAGCGACTGCCGCGCTTCCAGGTTATCCGGCGCCAACGCCACCCAGCGGCGTGCCGCCTCCAGAGCAAGCTTCGGCTGTTTGGCATACACGGAGATCTTCAGGGCACGTTCCGCGATGCGTGGATCATCGCTGTGTCGGGCAGCCTCCAGGTAGCTGGCCCCCGAAACATCCAGCAGCCCGCGCTGGCCGGCGATTTCTCCCAGCAGAACGTCGTACAGGAGCGGGGCGGTGAGTGTCTCGCCACCTGCAGCGGCCGGTTGCGGGGACGCAGCGCTGCCTGCGGACCCGGTCGGGGGCGCGGCACTGCCGGCAGGCTCGGTCGGGGGCGCGACCGGCTCCGCCGGGGCCGGTTTTTCCCTCACAGTGGGCTGTACACAGGCCGTCAGCGCAACCCCGGCCAGGACCAGGGCGGCACAATGCAAAAGCGTCTTTTTGTATTTTAAACCAATCATCTTGTTTACAATCGGATTTACCGTCAATTTAGGGCTGCACTATACGACAAAGCTCCCCGAAGCTACAGCAAAGCTATGGGTGGCTTGTATTCAACCCACCCATAGCTCAGAATTTCCCGTTTGTGTCTACCGCATTATTCCCATGTCCCTGATCGCGCTCGGTATCAATCACCGTACCGCCCCAGTCGAACTGCGGGAGCAGGTCGCCATCACGGGAGAGCGCATCTTCACGGCCTTGCACGACCTCGCCATGCTGCCCACGGTCAACCAGGCGGCCATACTGTCGACCTGCAACCGTACCGAACTGTATTGCGATCTCCAGGACGATCAAGTGGAAGCGCTCACAGAATGGCTGGCGCGCTTTCACGCGCTCGATCCGGCCGCCATCCGCCCCCACCTTTACAGCTTTCCCGATGCCGATGCCGTGCGTCACCTGTTGCGTGTCGCCGGCGGGCTGGATTCAATGATTCTTGGGGAACCACAAATCCTCGGTCAGATGAAAGCGGCTTACCAGAATGCCAGCGATGCCGGTACCTTGGACGCCGCGCTGGAGCGTTTGTTCCAGCATACCTTCGCCGTGGCCAAGCAAATACGCACTGACACCGCCATCGGTGAAAGCCCTGTATCGGTGGCCTTTGCGGCGGTCAGCCTGGCAAAACAGATTTTCAGCGATTTCGAACAGCACACCGCGCTGCTCATCGGTGCGGGGGAAACCATCGAGTTAACCGCTCGCCACCTGCATGACCAGCGTCTCGGCCGGCTGATCATCGCCAACCGCACGCTGGAGCGCGCCCACCAGCTGGCGGCGCAGTTCAACGGTTACGGTATCAGCCTGGACGAGATCCCGGCACATCTGGCCGAAGCCGATATCGTCATATCGGCCACCGGCAGCGAGGGCATTATCCTCGATCGCAAGACGGTTAAACCGGCGCTGAAACGGCGTAAACATCGCCCGGTGTTCATGGTCGATATCGCCGTGCCGCGGGACATAGATCCGGCCGTGGCCAACTTCGAAGATATCTACCTCTACACCGTCGACGATTTGCAGGAAGTGATCAAGGAGAACCTGAAATCGCGCGAGGAAGCGGCGCGCCAGGCCGAGGAAATCGTCGAAGTACAGGCTGAACGCTTTATGGCCTGGCTGCGTGCACAGGGGGCGGTATCGAGTATCCGCAATTACCGCGAGCGGGCCGCAGCGCAGCGCGACGAAGTACTGGCCAAGGCGCAGCACATGCTGGCCAACGGCAGGGACCCCGATGAAGTCCTGCAGTTTCTCGCCAACACCCTCACCAACAAACTGATCCACGTCCCCAGTGTCCAGATCCGCCAGGCGGCCGAAACCGGAGACACCCTCGTATTGCAGGCCGCGCTGCAGCTTTTCAATCTCAACAAGGACTGACGTGAATCCTGCGCTGCAACACAAACTGGAAACCATCGTCGAGCGTGCCGAAGAGGTCAGCGCCCTGCTGGCGGACCCTGCGGTGATTGGCGACAGCAGCCGTTTCCGCGAGCTTTCGGTCGAATACTCCCAACTCGCGCCGGTCGTCGACTGCTTCGGGAAACTGCAGCAGGCGCACCGGGACGAGCAGTCGGCAAAAGATATGTTGAAGGATCCCGACCCTGAGCTGCGCGACATGGCCAACGAGGAATTGCAGCAGGCCCAGGTCCGCCGCGAGCAACTGGAAGCCGAACTGCAGATGCACCTGCTGCCCAGGGACCCCAATGACAACAAGAACGTCTACCTGGAAATCCGCGCCGGCACCGGCGGCGACGAGGCCGCGCTGTTTGCCGGGGACCTGTTCCGCATGTATTCACGCTACGCGGAAAGCCAGCGCTGGCGCGTGGAGATTCTCAGCGAAAGCGAAGGCGAGCACGGCGGCTTCAAGGAAATCATATCGCGCATCAGCGGTCAGGACGTGTATGCGCGACTGAAATTCGAGTCCGGCGCACACCGCGTGCAGCGCGTTCCCGAAACCGAATCCCAGGGTCGCATCCACACCTCGGCCGCAACCGTTGCGGTACTGCCGGAAGCGCCCGAGCAGGTCGCAATCAACATCAATCCCGCCGACCTGAAGGTAGACACATACCGCGCCTCGGGCGCCGGCGGGCAGCACATCAACAAGACGGATTCGGCCGTGCGGATCACGCACCTGCCCACCGGCATCGTGGTCGAGTGCCAGGATGAGCGGTCGCAACACAAGAACCGCGCGCGCGCGCTGTCGCTGCTGGCCGCGCGCATGCAGGCGGCCGAAGACGAGAAGCGCCAAAGCGAGGAATCCGAAACCCGTCGCACGCTGGTCGGCAGCGGCGACCGCTCGGAACGCATCCGCACCTATAATTTTCCCCAGGGACGGGTCACCGACCATCGTATCAACCTGACCCTCTACAAGCTCGAGGAAATCATGCAGGGCGCGCTCGACCAGATCGTCGAGCCGCTGCGCCGCGAAGACCAGACCGACCGCCTCGCGGCCCTCAGCGCCCGGGAAGCCTAGACCGAGCAGCCGTCCGCGAGACGATGCCTTGCCATCCAGGGGCCGACATCACGCCATGACGACCATTGCACAGGCTTTACGGGATGCCGTCGAGCGACTGACAGAGCAGCGGGATACCGCCCGCCTGGATGCCGAAGTGCTGTTGATGCACGTACTCGACAAGCCACGCAGCCATCTGTACGCCTGGCCCGAGCGGAGCCTGAGCCCCGCTGAACTGTCCCGTTTTGAAACCCTGCTGGCGCGCCGCGTTGCCGGTGAACCGGTGGCCCATCTCACCGGGCAGCGCGAGTTCTGGTCGCTGCCGCTGGGCGTCACCGCAGACACCCTGATTCCGCGCCCGGAAACCGAAATCCTGGTGGAGCAGACGCTGGCCGTACTGCCGCCGAACGAACCCCTGCGCATCGCCGACCTCGGTACCGGCAGCGGCGCTGTCGCCCTGGCACTGGCCCGGGAACGCCACCGCTGGCAATTGTTTGCACTGGACCGATCACCGGCCTGCATCAGCGTCGCCCGGCACAACGCCGAACGGCTGGGCATCGACTCCCCGCGGTTCCTGGTGGGCCACTGGAGCGCCGCGTTCGCCACGGCTTCGCTGGACGCCATTGTGTCCAACCCGCCGTACGTCAAAGACGGCGATGTGCACCTGGAAAGCGGTGACGTGCGCTTTGAGCCGTTAACCGCTCTGCGCGCCGGTGCCGATGGCCTGGACGATATCCGGCAATTGATCGATGACGCCCCGCGGGTGCTCAGAGGCGCCGGACACATCTTTCTGGAACACGCCCCCGAACAGGCCGACGAGATACGCAGGCTGCTGATGGATAAAGGCTTTATCGCCATTACCACAACCCCTGACCTGGGCGGCCGGGAGCGGGTTACGCGGGCCCGCTGCGGCCCCTGAGAAGCGCTCGCCTTACCCCTGCTTTTGCTATAGGATTGAGGCATGGAGCGACCCAGCCCGGCATTCGTAAAACACCGGGAAATCGGATTCCGCGATCCGCACCCGGACCCCAAGCAGGCGCAAACCGCAATTCTGCTGCTCGCCGATGTTGAGGGTGTTGTGCGCGCCGTCATTCCCGACCTCAGGCAAAACAGCATCCATGTCAGCTACGACCTCAGCCTTATCTGCCTGCGGGTCATCGAAGCGCTGCTCGGCGAACTCGGCTTCCACCTCGACAACAGCCTGCTGGCACAAATCAAACGCGCCCTGCACTACTACACGGAAGAAAACGAAATGCAGGCACTCTCGATCCGCGATGACCAGGATCACAGCACCCGGGAAGTGTTCATGCGTTGCTACCGCTGCAAGACGCACGGTTGCCGCGATGTGCGTCCCGAACACTGGCGCAGCTACCTGTAACCCGGCGACGCAGCCGGCTTTCCCGTAGATACCCGGCGTAAATTCCGGCTGATTTCCCCGTCGTGCCGCGGTATTGTCGCCGGATGGACGATCAGCAACTGTTGCGCTACAGCCGCCAGATCCTGTTGCCGCAGATTGACATCGAAGGCCAGCAGAAACTGCTCGATGCGCATGTGGGGATCATCGGCGCAGGCGGCCTGGGCTCTCCCGTGGCCATGTACCTGGCCAGTGCCGGTGTCGGCCGCCTGACCATCGCCGACCACGACCAGGTCGATCTTTCCAACCTGCAGCGGCAAATCCTGCACGACAGCAATGACATCGGCCGCCCCAAGGTGGAATCCGCGCGCACGCGGCTCACCGCCCTCAACCCCGACGTCACGGTCACGCCGTTGAATGCCCGCATCGACGCGCTTCAATTGCAGCAACTGGCGCAGCAGGCTGACGTCATCGTCGATGCCAGCGACAACTTTGCCACACGCTTCGCCGTCAATGCGGCCTGTGTGGCCACCGGCACGCCGCTGGTCTCCGGCGCTGCAGTGCGCATGGAAGGCCAGTTATCGGTGTTTGTGCCGCGGCGCGACGACAGCCCCTGTTACCGCTGCCTGTACCGGGAAGGCGACGAACCCGACCAGACCTGCACGGACAATGGTGTCCTCGCGCCCATTGTCGGCATCATCGGCAGCCTGCAGGCGCTCGAAGCGCTCAAGCTGCTACTGGGTATCGGGGAAACGTTGTGCGGTCGCCTGCTGGTATTTGACGGCCTTCACCACGAATGGCGCAGTATCAGGTTGCACAAGGATCCGTCCTGCCCTGTTTGCGCCGCCGGCCCGGAAGCAGCGGCCGGGCACACCGCAACTGAATAAACCCTTCAGCCCGCGGCAAACGCCAGCACATCCTCCAGGGTCCGGCGTGGCACTTTGATGCCGTGCTGTTCGAGGAGATGGTCGGCGAATACCTCGAGTGAGGCCGGCGGCGGCGACATGGCACGCAGGAACCCGCCCAGGTCCTCAATAACCGCCCACGGATAGATGATCCAGCGCCAGTCGACGACCTCCTCGGCATAGTAATCGGGAACAAAGCTGGAAACCCGTTTGTGATGCAGAACCGCTGTCCTGAGTTCGGCGGGCTCGCCGTGCTCGTGCAGATGGTGCATGGCAACCTCAAAGGTATCCCCCGAATCACTGACATCGTCGACCAGCAACACGTGCCTGCCGGAAATATCGGTACTGAGCGGGTAACGGATCCTGGCGGCCCGTTGCCTGCGCGCGCCGCGATAGTGTTCTATCCTGATATCGGTAAGATCAAAGACGCCCAGGCAATCGGACAATATCCTCGCCGGCATGTAACCGCCGCGCCCGATGGCGACAATAATGTCGGGACGAAACCACGCGGTGTGGATGATGCGCGCAAGCTGCTGAGCCAGGCGATAGAACCGCTCCCATGAAACCAGCTCGCAAGGTGGTCCGCGCCCCGCCACCCGTTATCCAGCCCGGTAAGCTGCTCGCCGCGCCCGCAGACGACAGCGGCGCCGCGTTTCAACGAAGG
>JASFNS010000054.1:0-8742 GCA_050116915.1 Thiogranum sp.
CCTTCAGAAAGTCCACCGGCAGGTGTTTCAGCAGCTGGAAGGAATTGGGTCCGGCGCCGAAGTGCTCCAGGGCCGTCTTGCAATGCAGTTCCTGGAGGGTCTTGACCAGTGTCTTGGCATGTTTCAGGTGCTGGGAAGCGTGTTTTTCGGCGATCTCGAAGATGATTGCGTCGCCCGGCAGGCGCGCCGCCTTGATACAGTCATTGATGAACTGCGCCAGTTCGGCGTCGAGCAGGGTCGCCGCCGACAGCTTGATGAAGAATTGTGTATTGGCGCCCCCCGCACGGTGTTCGGCCAGCTTGCTGATGGCGTGACTGATAACCCAACGGTCGATTTCGGCGAGCTGGCCGGTCTGTTCGGCAATCGGCAGGAACTGGCTCGGCAGTATGTATTCGTTTTCTTCATTCAGCATGCGCAGCAGCACTTCGTATTTTTCCGCCGCATCACCTTCCAGGCTGACAATAGGCTGGTAGAGCAGCTGCAGCTGATCCTGCTCCAGTGCCTCCTTGATGAGCGCGTGGACCTGCTGGTCACGTTCCTTGCCGATTTTCTCGTCCACGACCGGATTGTGCAGGTGGCAGCGGTTGCCGCCTGAAGAACGCGCCACTTCGCAGGCCAGGTCGGCGCGGGATATCACTTCGTGCGCCGACGGCGTGCTTTCGGCGACTATGCTCATGCCGATACTGCAGGTGGTGGTCACCGACTGGTCATCGATATTGGCGATATGCTCCTCGACCGCCTTGCGCAGCTGCTCGCCGAGGGCTTCGATACCTTCGGCATCGCAGTCCTTGCGCAGTACCGTAAACGAGTGGTCGCCGAAACGCGCGACGATATCTTTTTCGTCGGTGTGCCGGCGCACCAGTTCGGCAATGTCGCTGGTGACCAGGTCGGCCGCGGCGATGCCTACCCTGTCCTTGATGTCCTTGAAGTTGTCCAGCAGCAGGTAGATGACGGCTGCGCTTTCCGTGCCGCTGATGGCGTTTGTCACCGCCAGTTCCAGTTCTTCCATGTAATACTGGCGGTTGAACAGGCCGGTGAGGACATCCTGCTTGCTGAGGAATTTGAGTTTCTGTTCCAGTTCCTTGTTGTTGGTGAGCTGGTTGCGGATGATGATCTGGGTGCAGGGTTCGCCGTCGATGCTTGCCGAGGTCAGTTCCATGACCGCATCGAAGATCTTGCCGTCAGGGAGCATGCCGTGGGTTTCCAGTTTGCCCGCACCGGCGCCGTCCTTGCCGAAGTTGCGCAGGAAATCCTTGAACTCCGCATGGTCGTCGGGAGCCACCATGTCGAGTATGGGAGTGCCCTCGATTTCGTCCAGCGCGTCGAAGCCGAACATTTCCAGGTAGGAGGAGTTGGCGAAGATGTGCATGCCTTCGTGCACATAGGCAATGGCGTCGCGCGAGCTCTCCATGAGCATGCGCGCACGCTTTTCGCTCTCGTGGAATCTCAGTTCGAAGTTCTGCGCGCTCTCGCTGGTCTTCAGCTGCGACAGTTCGCGCTTGACCACCAGTTGCAGGTGTTCAGGCTGGTCATAGGAACACAGGTCATTGGCGCCCTGACGCATCGCTTCGATGATGTCGGCCTCGTCGCCGGACTCGCCGATGGCGACCAGCGGGATCTGCAGTCCCCGCTGGGCAAGCACCTGGACGACGTCGGGCAGGGCAATCGGCTCCAGGCCCATGGCGCACAGGATAAGGTCGGGCTTCTGCTGGTCGAGCGCCTTGTCGAGACTCTGCGCGTCCTGTGCGTAGCTCAGGCGCGAGGCCTGGCCCGCGTTGCGCAGGACGTTCGCCAGTGCTTCGGCGTCATTGCGTGATTCTTCGACAACTAGCAGGCGCAGCGTGTGATCCTGTTCCATCTGTGGTGTATCTCCAGTTTAATTTCCGTTCGCCGAAACCGGGTTCGGCAGCGCGCTCTAAGTATGTCGGCCGGCGAAGTTCAGATCTTTACCCCTGGGACGGCCTGCCACATATCGGTGCCCGCAGCGCTAACTGCTTTTCCCTGCAAAAATTTCTTGTTAGCATGCAGCCCATCAGCAGGGTTCAGCCAACAGCCGGGGAAGGGTATGCAGCAGATCAAGGTTCGCGCCGAGGTGGCCGACGATTTCAATGCTATTGACGTGGTTAACCTGAGCGCTTTTCAGGGCGAAGCCGAGGCGCAACTGGTCGGCGATTTGAGAAAATCGGCGGGATTCATCCCCGACCTGTCCCTGGTGGCGGAACTGAACGGACGTATAGTCGGGCACGTGGTGTTGTCCAGGGTGCAGCTCAAATCCGGCGACAAAAAGAAGGAAATACTGGCGCTGGGGCCCATGTCAGTGGTTCCGTCGCAGTCGCACCGCGGTATCGGTTCCGAACTGATCGACGCGGCCGTGGCGCGTGCCAAGCCCCTGTGCTACGAGGCCATCGTGGTCGCCGGGCACCCCGAGTACTACCAGCGTTTCGGCTTTAAACCCGCCGCCGACTGGGGTGTCAGCTGCAACCTGACGATTCCGGACGATGCGCTGCTGGCCATGGAGCTGGTCGACGGAGCGCTGGCCGGCGGCGGAGAAGTCGAATACCCGGATATCTTCAAGGCCCTGTTCTGAGCCTTGCACGCCGGGAGCAAATCCCCGCGACCGCGGGGATTTCCTTGGTACCGGTCAGCTAGAGCAGATCCCAGACATCGTCGAAGTCTTTCGGTCTGGGTTTGCCGCCCGGCTTGACGGGGTGGCGCGGCGAGGCAATTTCCCCCAGCGACTCGAACTGGAACTGGGCAAAGGAACCGGTGTTCTCGACCAGCTCGGTCAGCTTCACGCGCACGTCCTTGCCATGACAGTTGGCAATGGCGGTGTCGCCTACCTTGAACGGCGGACACGGCAGCAGCACACTGGCGCGCTGTTGAATGGAGGCGATCTCGGGCAACAGCAGGCCGCGCGTGTAATCCTCGTCGCGGCTGCGGCCCTTGTCCGGCCGCGCGGCGATGGCGACTGCGCCCGGCGACAGCATCTGTACGCCCAGTTCGAGGCCTCGCTTTTGCTCGTATTTCAGCCAGCGGATAACGCCCAGGCGCCAGTGGAAGGTGTCCGGGTCGGCTTCCTCGCGCAGGCCCAGCAGTTCCCCGACCTGGGCGCGTGTCGTGTCCGGGTTGTCCCACAGCATGCAGTAGCCGCCGGCGCTGACATTGACCATTTTCCAGTTTTGCGCGCAATGAGAGGTGTCGATATGCACACCCGCAGCCGCGCGCGCCACAGCCACTTCGGTATTCGAGGGTTCCGGGTCGCCCTCGATGCGGTAGTTCATCTCCCAAATGTCCGGGACCTTGCCGACTTCATCACGGGTCATGCGGGCACCAAAGCGGGCCGGTTCGCGGTACTGCAAGTCCGGTATGGCACCCAACTGCGAGTAGCACTCCTGGTCGACCGAGGCGTCGTTGAATGCGACTTCGCCACTGACGAAATAGTGGATCGAACTCAGGCCCATCGCGACGACAACCTGCGAGTGATCCTTAACCCGCGAGAAGCGCCGCTTGGGCATCACACCCCAGCTCAGCATCAGGCGCTGCAGGGTGCTCTTGCGCAGTGAACCCGGCATGATTTTCCGATCGGCGTCGGCTTTTTCCGCCAGCGCCTGGCGCACGCGCTGCGCCAGGCGCCGCGTGTGCAGCACCCGGCTGCTGTGGAAGTTCTCGTTGGCCTCGCGCATCACCAGGTAGCTGGGCGGCAGGTCACTGTCCAGGTTGACGGAAAACAGTGCATCCGACGAACCCTCGAAGGCGTGCAACTCGCTGAGCGGCGCCCACTCCTTGAGTGCGGTATAAACGCTTTCGGCTTCGCCGTGACGCATGCGGTGGGGGCAGGCCAGCGCCAGCAGGAGGATCTGCTTGTAGACATCGGTTACCGTTGAAGGTCCGCGCTCGCCGTGCTCGTCCTTGTAGACCCTGGTGCGGTGAAGGTTGTTGCTTTCCGCATAGCGGTACAGTGCATGCAATTCCAGCCAGACCGAATCCGGGTAGGGTTCGTAGACCTGGTAGGCCTTCAGCAGCACCAGGCTGAGCTGGGTCAGCGCGCGGTGAATGGCTGTCACCAGCAGTTTCTTGTCCTTGCGGCCAATACCGGCGATTTGCTCCATGACCAGCACCTTGTAGCCGGTAGCCAGCCCGTGGTTCATTTCCCGCGACAGGTGGGCGATCTTCAGGTTCTTCGTGGCCAGCGGCAGTGCCTGTCCAACGAAGTGCTTTTTCATTCGCTCGGTGACGTAGCTGACCGGTTTGTATAGCATTTCCAGCGTCTTGAAGCGCTGCTGTGCGGGTATGTCCTGGTGGTTCAGTTCGTTGATCGCGGCAAACAGCAGCCGGGTGGTTTCACCGAGGTTGGCCATCGGCAGCGCTTCGATCCAGGTTTTGACACTGGCCGGTCTGCTGTCGAATGAACCGTTCCTCGGGGGCGTCCGATTGGGTACCGAAAGTTGCATGGGTGTCTCGTCCACTGGTTATCGCTTTGGCAGGGCGGTTTCCGGCCGTGGTCAAGCCTTCCCTGCATCCCGATGGGGCTATCGTCCTGTGAGTCGAATACTGAATGGCAGAGGGACGTTAGCGTCTTCTTATTATCGGGTGACCAGGCTGCCTCGCATTGTTAGTTATAGGTGCCTGTGCAGTAGACAATAGCACAAAAAAGCACCAGTTAAACCGGTGTCTTGGATTCATGCCCCTGCTCCTCTCTCACCAGTGTCGGGCAGAGATAGCCGGGAACGAGGGCACGTAATTGATTAACAAGAGTTTTTGCTTCTGTATCAGGGACGGCGAAATGCGCCGCCCCCTGTACCGGGTCGAGCTGGTGGAGGTAGTAGGGCAGGACCCCGGCGGCGAACAGGCGCTCACTCAGCGCCGCGAGGCTTTCAGCCTGGTCGTTGACACCTCGCAGTAGCACGGACTGGTTCAGCAGGGTGATCCCGCAGGCACGCAGCCGTTGCATCGCTGCGGTCACGGCTGCGTCGATCTCGTTGGCGTGATTGCTGTGGATTACCAGCACCACCTGCAACCGGGTGGCCTGCAGCCACGCCAGCAGGCCACTGTCGACGCGCTCGGGCAGTACCACCGGCACCCGGCTGTGGATTCGCAGCCGGCGGAGGTGGGGAATCGCCTGCAGCGCTTCCACCAGCCGTTTGAGCTTGCTGTCGCCGAGTGTCAGCGGATCACCACCGCTCAGGATGACCTCGCTGATTTCCGTCCGGCGACGCAGGTAATTCAGCGTCTGCAAGGGTTCCCGGTGGGGATTGGCGTCGTTGTAGGGGTAATGGCGGCGGAAGCAGTAACGGCAGTGCACCGCACAGGCGCCGGTGCTGGTGAGCAACACCCGGCCCTGGTACTTGTGCAGCACGCCGGGCACCGGCATGGCCTCGAACTCGCCCAGCGGGTCGCGGCTGAAGCCCGCGACCTGGTCGAGTTCGGCGCCGAGCGGCAGCACCTGGCGCAGCAGCGGGTCGAGCGGGTCGCCGTGGCGCATGCGGGCGACGAAGCCGCGCGGCACCCGCAGGCGAAACGCCCGGCCGGCTTCCAGGCAACCGGGCAGCAGATCCGGTGGCAGGCCGAGTTCGCGCAGCAGCTCTTCGGGTTCGGTGATCGCCTGTGACAGCAGGGTCTGCCACTGGGGCGTCTGTTGCAGACCTTCGGTTCCCGGTATGATGCGCATCTTTATTCAGCGTGCCTGGCGCACATCTGTCCAGTCAGTTAGTAAGGGTGCTCAATGGCGACTTACAGTACAAGTGAATTCAAGGGCGGTCTCAAGATCATGCTCGATGGCGACCCTTGTTCCATTATTGAAAACGAGTTTGTGAAGCCCGGCAAGGGGCAGGCGTTCAATCGCGTCAAAATCCGTAACCTCAAGACCGGTCGCGTTATCGAGCGGACCTTCAAGTCGGGCGAGTCGGTCGAAGGCGCCGACGTCATGGAAACCGACATGCAGTATCTGTACAACGACGGCGAATTCTGGCATTTCATGCACCCCGACACCTACGAGCAGGTGGCCGCCGATGCCAATGCTGTGGCCGACGCTGCCAAGTGGCTCAAGGAGCAGGACAGCTGCCTGGTCACCTTGTGGAACGGCTCGCCGATCAGCGTGACGCCGCCCAATTTCGTAATGCTGACGGTGACCGAAACCGATCCGGGTGTGCGCGGAGACACCTCCGGTGGCGGTGGCAAACCGGCCACGCTGGAAACCGGCGCGGTGGTGCGCGTGCCGCTGTTCATCGACGTCGGCGAGGTGCTCAAGGTCGACACGCGCACCGGCGAATACGTCGGCCGTGCCAAGGACTGACACGCGCGCCGATTGCGACTGGCGGCCCGGCGCCGACCTCGAAACACTGAAGCTGCGCGCCACCCTGATGGCCCGGGTGCGTGCTTTCTTCGCGGCGCGCAACGTGCTGGAGGTCGATACGCCCGTCCTCGGCCGCGCCGCCGTTACCGACCCTGCCATCGACTCGTTCGTCACCGCTTACCAGGGGGCAGGGGCTGCGGCGGAGTTGCCGCTGTACCTGCACAGCTCGCCCGAGTTCGGCATGAAACGCCTGCTGGCGGCGGGCTGCGGGCCAATTTTTCAGTTGTCGCATGTGTTTCGCAATGGCGAGTGCGGGCGTCGACACAACCCGGAATTCATGCTGCTGGAGTGGTACCGGCCGGGCTTCGGCCCGGACGCATTGATGGACGAGATCGACCAGTTGCTGGCGCAGCTGCTCGCGGGCTATCTCGACTATCAGCCGGCGAAACGCATAACCTACCGGCAATGGTTTGTTGACGAAACCGGACTGGACCCCTGGCAGGACACGCCGGCCGCGTTCCGCTCGTTCGCCGCTGCGAACCTGGAATCGGTACCGGAAAACATGCCGGACGAGGAACTCGATCCCTGGCTCTACCTGCTGCTGACGCACTGGCTGGAACCGCGCCTCGAAGCTGGCGCGCTGTTCGTGCACGACTTCCCCGCAAGCCAGGCCTCGCTGGCACGCATTCGCCACCAGCCATTGCCGGTTGCGGAGCGTTTCGAGCTGTATCTGCGCGGCGTGGAACTCGCCAACGGTTTCCACGAGCTCGGCGACAGCCACGAACAGGCGCAGCGTTTCGCCCGCGATAACAGCCTCAGACAGGCCGCCGGCCAGGCGCCGATGGCGCCCGATCAGCGCCTGATCGCCGCGCTTGGGCACGGTCTTCCGGACAGCTCCGGCGTGGCGCTCGGCTTTGACCGGCTGGTGATGCTCGCCGCGGCGCTCGCCGATATCGACAGCGCCATGCCTTTCAGCCTGCAGAGGAGCTAGTTCGAGCATGCCGCCGGTGCGTATCGTGCTCGTCAATACCAGTCACCCCGGCAACATCGGGGCGGCGGCGCGCGCCATGAAGAACATGGGGCTCACGGAACTGAGCCTGGTCGACCCGCAGTTGTTCCCCAGTGCCGAGGCAACGGCGCGGGCCTCCGGTGCCGACGACCTGCTGGCTGCGGCGAGCTGCGCGGCTACGCTTGAACAGGCGCTGGAAGGCTGCTCGCTGGTGATCGGGGCCAGCGCACGCAACCGCACCCTGCCGCTGCCCACGCTGGACCCGCGCGAATGCGCCGCGCTGGTGGAGCAGCAGCCCGCAGACAGCCGCACGGCTATCGTGTTCGGTCGTGAGCGTACCGGCCTGACCAACGATGAACTGGACCGCTGTCATTACCTCGTACAGATTCCGACCAACCCCGACTATCCCTCCCTGAACCTGGCCGCGGCCGTTCAGGTGGTTGCCTATGAGTTGAGAATGGCTGCGGGGCTGTCGCTCAGCCGGCCCGAGAACAAACACCGCTATGCGACAGCCGAGGAAATGGAGCTGTTCTACCGGCACCTCGAAGAGACGCTGATTGCGATCGACTTTCTGGATGCGGACAACCCACGCCAGCTCATGCGCCGCCTGAGAAGGCTGTTTGCACGCGCGCGTCCCAACGAAAACGAGGTCAATATACTGCGCGGTGTGTTGACCGCGATTGGCCAGCGTCGCATCTAGCCGGCCGGGGCCGCGGCGATATCCTCACAGCCAGGCTGCGAATTTTCCCGGCAGTCGCGGTATAGTACCGGCTTTCGATAAGAGCGGGTGCACCTATGTGGGAACGACTGCGCGAAGACCTTGATTGTGTGTTCGAACGCGACCCGGCGGCGCGCACGCGCTTCGAAGTGATCACCACCTATCCGGGTTTCCACGCGGTGCTGGCGCACCGCCTCAGTCACCGTCTCGCGGCCAACGGTCTACCCTGGCTGGCGCGCATTATCTCCAATATCGCCCGCTGGTTTACCGGTATTGAAATCCACCCCGGTGCAAAAATCGGCCGGCGTTTCTTTATCGATCACGGGATGGGGGTGGTGATCGGGGAAACGGCCGAAATCGGCGACGACTGCACCTTGTATCACGGTGTCACGCTGGGCGGCACCACCTGGGAAAAGGGTAAACGCCACCCGACGCTGGGCAACGACGTGGTGATCGGTGCCGGTGCCAAGGTCCTGGGTCCCATTCATATCGGCGACGATGTGCGCATCGGTTCGAACGCGGTGGTGGTCAAGGACGTGCCTCCGGGGGCTACCGTCGTCGGGGTGCCGGGGCGTGTGGTGGCGGGTGGCGCCGACGAACAGCAGCTGCGGCGCGACGCCATTGCCCGGAAAATGGGTTTCGACGCCTATGGCAGCACCAGGGATGCCCCGGACCCGGTTGCCAACGCGATCAACAACATGCTCGATCACATTCACGTGATGG
>JASFNS010000055.1:0-8742 GCA_050116915.1 Thiogranum sp.
CGACGACATGACGACGATGTCTTCATAGCCGTCGGGGGAGATAACGGACTGGTCATCTGCAGTGACATGGGGCTGACATTCTGCGACAAATATTCACTCGGCGCCCGGATCGAAGTCAGTAAGGGCGAGCGCAGGCGGCTTTCCGTGCAGTTCTCGCCCCCCGAGTTCCTGGATGACGGGCCGGAACTGGTGCCGGGCATGCAGCAGGTCGACAAGTGCCTCGAGCGTACGGAGCAGTGGTGGCGGCGGTGGAGCAGCAGAATCAACACCCATGATATGGGTCTTCAGGCCGGTATTCGTCGTTCTGCGATCACGCTGAAAGCGCTGAATTACGCTCCCACTGGTGCGATCATCGCCGCTCCCACCACTTCGCTGCCCGAGGGTCTGCAGGGTACCCGAACCTGGGATTACCGTTTCAGCTGGGTGCGCGACGCCGCCTTCACCGCGACCGCCCTGGTAGAACTGGGCCTCGAGGACGAGGCTTACCAGTTTCGCCGTTTCATCGAGCGCAGCTCCGCCGGCAGTGCCGCGCAATTCCGCACGCTGTACGGCATCGACGGTGGACGCCGGCCGCAGGAAATAGAGCTCGATCATCTCGAGGGCTATCGTGGCGCTACACCGGTACGCGTTGGCAATCACGCCTCCCGGCAACTCCAGCTCGATGTGTTTGGCGAAACCCTGGAACTGTCCTGGCGGTGGCACCGGCGCGGCAATGCCCCATCGAAGAATTACTGGGAATTCCTGGTCGATCTCGTCGACCGGGTCTGTGCTCACTGGCGAGATCCGGACCATGGTATCTGGGAGATGCGCGGCGAACCCAGGAACTATGTTCACTCGAAGGTGATGTGCTGGAGTGCACTCAACCGCGGCATTGCACTGGCGGACGAGCTTGACCGAAACGCCCCTATCGAGCGCTGGCAGCAGGCGCGTGACCAGGTCCGCGACGCGGTGGAACAATACGGCTACGATCGAAAGCGCGGCATATTCGTCCAGTCGTTCGAAAACAGCTACCTCGATGCCGCGCTGCTGAGAATACCCGCTGTCGGTTTCATCGACTATCGGGATGAGCGCATGCTGAGCACCACCGCCGCGATCCAGTCGGGGCTGGCTATGGACGGGCTGTTGCGACGCTATGACTCGCCGGACGGTTTGCCGGGGACAGAAGGCGCGTTTCTCGCCTGTTCGTTCTGGCTCGCGGAGTGTCTTGCCTGCCAGCATCGTCAAGCCGAAGCGCGGGCGATTTTTCAGCGCGCGGCACAGACAGCCAATGATCTTGGACTGTTTTCCGAGCAGTACGATCCGCAGCGCCAGCTGTTGTGGTCGAATTTTCCGCAGGGCCTGACCCATCTGTCCTACATCACCGCGGCACTGGCGCTGCAGCAGGCTGAGGCAACTGCCGCTTGAGCGGAGCTATAGACCGCAAATTTCCGAGTCGCATCTATGACTTAAGGCGACAGACGGCCGTGGCAGACGTGCACGTCGTTGACGTTCCTGCGCAAGCTGAACGAGTCCATCTACCGCAAGGTGGCCGCTGGGTGCTCTGTATGTGAAGCCGGATGGTTGAGTGATCACGGCAGGCAGCGGTGGCAAGTATTCCGGAGCAACAGACCGTCGTCTGCGCGCAGCCGTCGGGCGATAGCGAAGAATGAGCGATAGTTCTTTGGCCCGAGGTGTTCGAACATGCCCACCGAAGCAATCTTGTCGAAGCGACCCTGCAGATTGCGGTAATCCATGAGTTCAAGCGTGACGGGTAAGCCGGCGCAGCGTTGCCGGGCCAGCGCCAGCTGCGCCCGCGATACGGTGATCCCGAAGACCTGCACACCATCGTTTTCCGCGGCACAGCCGTCGTGCGCCAGCCATGGTCCTGCAGCTCGTAAGACGTTTTCAAGCATTTGTCACTGTTCACGGAGTCACCCGGAGATGCCTCCCGGACGGTGCGTCAGGCTGATCCGGGAAAAGCAGTTGCGTCCTGCCGGGCGGCCCCCATAGCACGGGCGGCATGTTTCAAAGCAGATGGCTGCTCGGCATGTAGGCCGACATGTCGATCCCGGACCTGGGCAGTCCGGCGATCTGCCAGGCAATGACCGGGTCGCCGAACAGTCGGGTGACACAGCCTTTATCGAGGTCGACCCTGGCGCAGAAGTGGCGGATCTCCGGAAACATTTCCGGGTCACCCGGGATGTATTGCTCACGCAGTGTCCGAATGATTTTCCAGTGATCCGGAGACAGGGTTTCAATACCCGCCGCTTCGGCCAGTTCTGTCGCCAGTTCAACACTCCATTCGGCGGCGTCCAGCAAGTAACCGCTGGTATCGATTCTCACCCTGCTGACCATGGTGTGGTGTATGTTGTTCATGTTTGGTCCTCGTGTTGTGATAGTTGCTGTTTGCGGTAGTTGCGCAGGTCGATCCCCGGCTAGAACAATGCCGGGCCCCAAGGGGCAGGGTATGGAGGAGTAACGTCCTCGCATCCCCATCCGCCGATCCAGGTCATGCTCCGCATTGCCGGGTTGAGCATCAGCTGTGAGCACGAGTCATGTTCCCGGTGTTATCCTGGTCCGAAGCGGCGTGTTCCAGTGCGGCAATTCTCTGTTCCAGCGGTGGATGGCTCATGAACAGGCGTATCATCGTCTTACGTGCATCGCCGGAGATACCGAAAGCCGCCAGATTGCCCGGCAGCTCCGGCGCATCCCGCGCAACCTGCAGTCGGCGCAGTGCCGCGATCATGTTCGCCGTGCCGGCCAGACGTGCCCCGCCGGCGTCTGCCCGGTACTCGCGCCAGCGCGAGAAGGCCATCACGATGAGCGTCGCGAAAAACGACAGAAAGATCTGCGCAACGATGGTAGTCAGGAAATAGCCCATGCCCATGCCGCGCTGGTTGCCGAACAGCGTGCGGTCGACCACGTAGCCGATGATGCGCGCCAGGAAGATCACGAAGGTGTTGATGACCCCCTGAAGCAGGCCCATGGTCACCATGTCGCCGTTGGCGACGTGGGTGATTTCGTGGCCGAGGACCGCTTCGACTTCGTCCGCTCGCATACTGTCCAGCAGGCCGCTGCTGACGGCCACCAAAGCGCTGTCCCGGGTCATACCGGTGGCGAACGCATTGGGTTGATCGGTCGGGAAAATACCGACTTCGGGCATGCCGATGCCGGCCTTGTTGCTCAGTCGCTGAACGGTGGCAATCAGCCACTGCTGCTGTGGCGTCGTTGCCCGTTCTATCACCTGCACGCCCAGGGTGGTTTTGGCCATCCATTTGGAGATCGCCAGTGAGATGAAGGAACCTCCCATGCCGAAGATGGCGGAGAAGGCCAGCAGTGACTTGAGATTCAGCCCGACACCTTGCTGATACAGCCACTGATCGAGCCCGAGTGCACTGAGCACCACGGACAGCAGCGTGATGACGGCGATGTTGGTTGCAGCAAAAAGCAGAATACGTTTCATGTCCTTGTACCGAAATTGATTGACCTACCTGATGACTGGCAACAGCCGTACCACTCGGTAAACAAGCGATGTTTCAAAGCGATAGCTGGTTGCAGTATGGGTGGGCGTATGCGCGGTTGGGGAGTATTCACCAGCGGGTGTGCCTATGCGCCCGATGGGGACGTATACCAATGGCGCCGGTATCGCTGTTCCAGGCTTCGGGCACTGGTCACGCTACGCCCGGGTCGTCGGGTGGAGTGGCTGTCAACGTCTGCGCCGACGCCGGGGCAGTTCCCGATCAGGTTTCTGTGGCATTCATGCTGCCGGTGGCGGTGACGGCCATTGCGCGGTCCAATTCCAGAGGCGTATCACCCGGGTCTCGTGTTCGTGACCGAGCACGGACAGCGAGGCGGCATCGAGCGCCAGTAGACGCCCGGCGGCCGGATCCAGTCCCAGCCAGCCGGCGGCGAGGATACGCAGCAGGTGGGCGTGGGCGAACAGCAGGCTGCAGCCGCCGGTGGCAACGGCCTGCTCAAGCACCCGGCCGGCGCGCTCGGCGACCTGTGTCAGCGATTCGCCTGCGGTGATGGGCGCCGTCCAGGTGCTGAACCCCGGTTGTGTGAGGCGGATCTCGTCGGTGGTGCGTCCCTCATACTCGCCATAGTCCCATTCACACAGATCATCGAGATACTCGGCGCGCGCCCCGAAACCTGCCAGCGCCGCGGTTTCTCGCGCCCGGGCCAGCGGGCTGCACCAGACCTGGTCGAAAGGCCGGTCCGCCAGCAGGGAGGCGAGCTGCCGGGCGCGGGCGCGGCCGCGTGCGCTCAGCGGGATATCGCTGCGCCCGGTATGACGGCCGTCGCGCGACCATTCGGTTTCTCCGTGACGGACCAGCCACAATTCGGGAGCTTGTTTCATCGTGTATTCTCCAGGTTGGTGTAATCCCGCCGGCGACCATCAGGCTCGCAATAATCGCTACAGTCATCACGGACATCACAACCGGTATGACTACGCCGACTGTGCTGACAACAAGCAACACGATACCGACCCAGAGCGAGTGCGCGCCAAAACGTTTTGCAGTGTCGGTAAGTTTAAGCGCTTGCATGCGTGTACGCTCCCTGGAAAAAAACGCCGCACCGGCAATAAACGTGAACACCGGCTAAAGGGCACGGGTCCCCGGTGGGCTGTGCGGCCTGGCGCACGGCGCTGTCTGACGTTGCGTTCAACGGCTGTTCGGCCATTGCCAGTCCGTGAACTCCGGTAAATCATAGCCCTCGCTGTAGGCGAAACGCTGGCATTTGAGGATTTCGATCTTCATGCGCTCCTTGACGTGCGCCCCGGCGACGTGCAGCGCCGGTATCCGGTCGATGGCGTCGATCACCAGGTCGAAGCGGTCGATCTGGTTGCGGATGGCCAGATCCATCGGTGTGTTGATGTTGCCCTGTTCCTTGTAACCGCGTACGTGGATGTTGCGGGTGTTGGCTCGCCGGTAGGTCAGCTTGTGGATCAGCCAGGGGTAGCCGTGGAAGTTGAAGATCACCGGCTTGTCGAGGGTGAACAAGCTGTCAAAGTCGGCGTCGGACAGACCGTGGGCGTGTTCGCTGTCCGGCACCAGCCGGAACAGGTCCACCACGTTGATGAAGCGTACCTTGAGGTCGGGGAAGTGCTCGCGCAGCAGGGCGGTGGCCGCCAGCGCCTCCATGGTGGGCACGTCGCCGGCGCAGGCCATCACCAGGTCGGGTTCACCGCCCTGGTCGCTACTCGCCCAGTCCCAGATGCCGATGCCCTTGGTGCAGTGCACGATGGCGTCGTCCATGCTCAGGTACTGCAGGTGTTTCTGCTTGTCGGCGACGACGACGTTGATCTTGTCGGTGCTGTCCAGACAATGGTCCGCCACCGAGAGCAGACAGTTCGCGTCCGGCGGCAGGTAGATGCGCGTGACTTTCGGACTCTTGTTGGTGACCAGGTCGAGGAAGCCCGGATCCTGATGTGAAAAACCGTTGTGGTCCTGGCGCCAGACGGTGGAGGTCACCAGGATGTTCAGCGACGATACCGGCGCCCGCCAGGGTATGTCCAGGGACTTTTCCAGCCATTTGGCGTGCTGGTTGAACATCGAGTCGATGACGTGGATGAAGGCTTCGTAGGAAGCGAAGAACCCGTGCCGGCCGGATAACAGATAGCCCTCCAGCCAGCCTTCCAGGGTGTGCTCGGAGAGTACCTCCATCACCCGGCCGTCGCGTGCCAAGTGGGAACCGTCGGCGTCCTCCGACAGGATCTGCGCCATCCAGGCTTTGGCGCTCGCCTGGTAAATGTCATCGAGACGGTTGGAGGCCGTCTCGTCCGGGCAGAAGAAGCGGAAGTTGTCCGCATTGGCTCGCATTACGTCACGGAGCAGTCGCCCGGTCGGCCGCGTGTTCTCTTCGCTGGCCTCGCCCGGGCGGGCCACGTCGACCGCGTAGTCGCGGAAATCGGGCAGCACCAGCGCCTTGCGCAGCAGACCGCCGTTGGCGACCGGATTGGCGCTCATGCGCCGCGCGCCCGCGGGTGCGAGCTTCGCCAGCTCCGGGTCGAGCCGGCCGTCGGCGGTGAACAGCCGCTCTGGCTGGTAACTCCGAAGCCACGCCTCCAGCTGGCGCAGGTGCGCAGGATCCCGGTGCGGGTCCAGCGGGATCTGGTGCGCGCGCCAGAAGCCTTCAACCTTGTGCCCGTCCACCTCCCTGGGGCCGGTCCAGCCCTTGGGGGTGCGCAGCACGATCATCGGCCACTCGGGCAGGTCCTGCGCACCCTCGGCGCGCGCCTTGCTCTGGATGGCCCGGATCTCGTCCGCCACGTTGTCCAGGGTCGCGGCAAGCAGCTGGTGGACCGACTCCGGGTCGTCGCCTTCGACGAAATACGGCTTGTAGCCGTAGCCACGCATGAGGTCTTTGAGCTGTGCGTGACGGATGCGCGCCAGTAGCGTCGGATTGGCGATCTTGTAGCCGTTCAAGTGCAGGATGGGCAGCACCGCGCCGTCGCGCGCCGGGTTGAGAAACTTGGTGCCGTGCCAGGCCGTGGCGAGCGGCCCGGTCTCCGCTTCGCCGTCGCCGACCATGCAGGCGACGATCAGGTCCGGGTTGTCGAAGGCCACGCCGAACGCATGCGCCAGGCTGTAGCCCAGTTCTCCGCCTTCGTGCAGCGAGCCTGGTGTCTCCGGCGTACAGTGGCTGCCGATGCCGCCCGGGAAAGAGAACTGCCTGAAGAAGCGCCCGAGACCGGCCTCGCCCTGACCCTTGTCCGGATAGACCTCGCCGTAAGTGCCTTCGAGCCAGGCCTGGGAGAGCACCGAGGGCGCACCGTGGCCGGGACCCGAGACAAACATGACGTCGAGATCCCGGTTTTGGATCAGGCGGTTGAGGTGGGTCCAGATCAGCGTCTGGCCGGGGTCCGAACCCCAGTGGCCGAGCAGACGTTTTTTGATCTGCTCGATCTTCAGCGGTTCTTTTAGCAGCGGGTTGTCGCGCAGGTAGAGCATACCGGCGCACAGATACAGCGAGGCGCGCCACCAGGCATCCATGCGCGTGAGCGCTTCAGGATCGAGCGGGCCTTCCGCGGGGACTGGTGCTGTCATGATCGGTTACCTCCATCCATTCCGGTGGTCGATGGTTGCCTGATCGGTGTGACCAGGCTGATGCGCGGAACGATCGCCGGGCTGCATACCGTTGTGTCGTTTCAACGTGCCCGGCACGACGCGCATCCTGCTTTACCGCTCCCAGCACACCAGTGCGGTTTCCAGCGGCCAGCGCACCTGCGGGTGAGCGGGCACGACGCGCACGCTGTAGTGTTCGGCCGGGCGCCGGGCAGTGATTTCGATGCGATAACGATAGCCGCCGCTCGATCCGGCGAGCGGTTCGCCGCGCTGCAGGGCGACGCGTTCGGGGGCCGCGTCGGGTGCTTCGGCATCGGCGTAGAGTTCGACGCGCACGTCATCGGGCGACAGCTCGCCGCTGTAGACCTGGGCGTCGACACGCAGGCGCTCGCCCTCGCGCTCGCGGCTGACCGCGGCAATGCGCACCCCACGCCAGTGCCGGCGTGTGCGCGCCAGCCAGCGCTCGATCTCGCGCACCTGGCTTAAGTCCTCGCTACAGCGCGCCCGGTAGGCGGCCGCGGCCGGCAGGTAGTAAGCCTCGGTGTATTCGCGCACCATGCGATTGGTGGAGAACAGTCCGGTGAGCCGCGCCATGCTCTCGCGCATGCGCGCCAGCCATGCCTGCGGCAGCCCCTGCGCGTCGCGCGCGTAGAAGGCGGCAACAACGTCCTGTTCGAGCAGGGCATAGAGCGTCTCGGCTTCGCTCCGGTCCCACGCCGGGTCCTCGCCGTGCTCGGCGCCGTCGCCCAGTGCCCAGCCGACCTCGGTCTGGAAAGCCTCCGCCCACCAGCCGTCCAGCTCCGACAGGTTCAGGCCACCGTTGACCAGTACCTTCATGCCACTGGTGCCGCTGGCCTCCCACGGGCGGCGCGGAGTGTTGATCCACAGGTCCACGCCCTGCACCAGCTGGGTGGCGACGTCGATGTCGTAGTCTTCCACGAAGACCGCGTGCGGGCGCACGGCGCGGCGCTTGAGAAACTCGCTCCAGGCGCGCACCAGGCGCCGGCCGTCTTCGTCCCGGGGATGGGCCTTGCCGGCGATAACCAGCTGCACGGGGCGCTTCGCGTCGGTGAGCAGTCGCTGCAGCCGGTCCGGGTCGCTGAGCAGCAGGTTGGGCCGCTTGTAGCTGGCGAAGCGCCGCGCGAATCCCAGGGTGAGGGTGTCCGGGTCGAGTACGTCCGCCTGATCGGCGATGCCGTCGGCACTGGCGCCGCGCACCGCGAGCTGGCGCGCGTGGCGGCTGCGTACCCAGTCCACCAGCCGCCGGCGGGCTGCACAGCGCAGCGTCCAGAGCGCCGCGTCCGACAGGCCGCGGAAATCGGCCTCAAGCGTAGCCAGGTCGCCACGCCAGCGTGCTTCGCCGCAGGCCCTTGACCAGAGATCGTCGGCCGCGCGCGACTCCCAGGTCGGCACGTGCACGCCGTTGGTGACGTGGCCGACCGGTACCTCGGCCAGGGGCAGACGCGGAAACAACGGTGCAAAAATGCGTCGACTCACTTCGCCATGCAGGCGGCTTACACCGTTTATGGCGCCGGACCCATGCAGGGCCAACAGGGCCATATTGAAGGGTTCGCTGGTGTCCGTGGGCTCGGCACGCCCGAGAGCGAGGAATTCGTCCGATATCAGGTCCAGCGCGCTGGCATAATCGCCGAGATACTGTTCGATCAAACGCGGCTCGAAGCGGTCGAAGCCGGCT
>JASFNS010000056.1:0-8615 GCA_050116915.1 Thiogranum sp.
CGCGAGGTGCCCGGAATCAGGGCGAAGCACTGGGCGAAGCCCACTTTCAGCGCGTCGCGCCAATCCATGTCGTCGACGTGCTCGACGCGCACCCGGTGGTGGCGCGCTTCGACCAGCAGGATGATGAGGCCGCCGACGATGAAGGCGACGGCTACCGAGAAGGGGTTGAACAGGTAGCCCTTGATTATCTTGATGAAGACCAGCCCGAGCACCGCTGCGGGCAGGAAGGCGATGACAAGGTTGGAGACGAAGCGCCGGGCGGCCGGGTCGGAAGGCAGGCGCACCGCCACGCCGGTCAGCCGCACCCGGTATTCCCAGCACACCGCCAGGATTGCGCCCAGCTGGATTACCACCTCGAACACCTTGCCCACCTCGTCGTTGAAGTTGAGCAGGTCGCCGACAACAATCAGGTGCCCGGTGCTGGAGATAGGCAGGAACTCGGTCAAGCCTTCCACAACACCGAGGATGAAGGCTTTCAGCAACAACAGTAGATCCATGCAAGTCGATCCTTTATCGGTTATCGGCGTCAGCGGTCGTCGCGCGGGTTCAGCGCCCCGACGGCCGCCGGAATTGTCTCACAGCCCGCCGGCGTACGCGCGGTTGACTTGGGGGGAACTTGGGCCCTAAGGGTCCGGGGTTGCGCTTGCCGATGTCGCTGGGTTTCGCCGACGCGCTCAGCGTGCCGGGGTGCGGGCTGCTGCCGGACGTGGTGTTTATCGGAAAAGGATGGTTATGCTGAAGCTGACCGGGCCAGCGCTGGCGTCAGCCCGGTTCGTTGGTCGCAGTGCCACCGGCGGTTGTCGCGGTGGGCGCCGTCTGGCGTATCAGGCTGCGACCTGGTTCAGGACTTCATCGCGCCGTTGCAGTACCGCATCACACAAGGCAACGTAGTCTGCGCCGACGTTCTCGAACAGGTGCGCGACATCCAGCCCCAGACCGTGGAATGCGTCGGTGAGTCGCTCGATGCGTGCCGGGATCGCGGCGAGAAAGGTCTCACGTTGCGTAACGGGGAGTGCAGCCAGTTCCTGTCTTAACCGGTTTACACCGAATGCGATGTGGTCCTGCTCGTCGCTCAGAGGGACATGCAGCGACTCGCGCGTGCCGGGGTCGGCGAGCGGTACGATGTTTTCCACCGCCTCGCTGCCCAGCGCCTCGACGCACAGGTACATGTCGGCGAGGAATTCCAGCCACGGCAGCTCGCGAAAATGCTGCCGGATCATTTCCTCCTGGTCCGGACTGAGCAAGGGGGTTGTGTCAGTGCCGAACTGCGCCATCCAGCCACGCTGGATCGCAACGTGGCGGCTCTCGTCGCCGACCTGCTTGGCGAGCGACAGTCTGGCGTCTTCATCCGGCGCGCCGGCGATACGCTCGGCGCAGATTTCCATGATCAGGCGGTCCACCTGGGTGTACAACACCAGCAACTGCCCCATGGACTCACGATAGGTTTCGGTGGGGACGAACGATAGCGTTTTCATACGACTTTCCTCTTTGGGTGAGGGACACCCCAGCTTGTGTTGGGGCGGCGAAACCGGCCACGGTTGATGACATGCATCCATCGGTTATGCAGCAGTCGCCAAAGCGGTCCGGAGATGCCCAGGCGGCGTAACAGGCGCTGGCTGCCGGGCAGAATGGGTGCGGCGAGACCGGGCAGTACCCAATTGCCTGCCTCATAGGCCTGCTGCTGCAGATAGCCCGGCAGAAAATCGGCGACGTCGGGCTCCACGTAAAACGCGGGCAACAGCCCGATGGCGCTTTCCGCAATTCGGCCCTGCTCGATCAGGCTGTTGGTCAAAGGTGTTCCCGGGTACAGGCGCACGCCGGTCATGGCGACCACTGCAGTAGGACTCATGCGCCGCAGCGCGGCGCAGGTCGCGCGGATACTGGCCTTTGTTTCACCCGGTGCACCGAAGATCAGCGTCTGGCAGACGCGCAAGCCGGCTTCCACGCAGTAACGGTTCGCACGTTCGGCCGCGTCCGCGTCGAAGGACTTGCCCAGCCGGGCCAGCTGGTCGTCATCGACGGCGTCGGTGCCCAGCTCGATGCCGTCACAGCCGGCCGCCGCCATCAGTTGTGCCTGGTGGCGGTCGAGTTTGACCGGCGTGGCGTAGCAGCTCCAGCGCACTTTGACGCCGCGGCGCAGGATCTCTTCACAGATGGATTCCACATGCCCGCGTGGGAAATTGAGAATCGAGTCAACAAAGAAAATCGGGTGAGGGCGGTAGTCCTGCATCAAGGCCTCGATCTCATCAACGACATCGGTGGCGTCGCGGGTGCGAAAACGGCTCCCTTCGAGCAGGGGGTAGGTGCAGTAGCTGCACTTGAACACGCAGCCTCGCTTGGTTTGGACGCTGCCCATACCACCCCGACGGATGTAGCGGTGGTAATCGAGCAGGTCCCGGGCGGGCCACAGCCCGTCACGCCAGCCGCGCCGGCGTAGCTGCGGTGCCGGTACGCCAGCGGTCGCGGCGAGGGGGCCATCGCGCCCGTAAAGACCCGCGACGCCGTCGGGCTTACGGCCATCTTCCAGTGCTGCCAGCAGCCCGGCGAAGGCGACTTCCGCCTCGCCCGCAATGCCCCAGTCGCCATCGAGAGCCCGCATGTAGGCTTGCGGCATGATGGAAAAACCGGAGCCGCCGAGCACCACAGGTGCCGTCGTGGCGGCATGGAGGGTGTTTACCACGGCGCGGTGTTGATCGAGATAATCGACCGTGCGGGGATATGCGGCGTTGTCGACGTTGCGCAGGGACAGCCCGACGATATCGGGCTGGAAGTACCTGACCCGGCAGGTCAGGGTCCGCAAGGGCGCACGGCCGAAACAGAGATCCGCCACGGCAACCTCGTGACCGGCCTGCCGCGCAGCTGCGGCCACATAGGCGAGGCCAAGCGGAAAAATCGGGTCTGGTATCCGCTCGCGGTTCGCCGATACCAGCAGGACGCGCATGATCTATTCCGAACCGGCTGGCGCCACGATCAGGGTGCCTTCCATGCCACGGTCCCGATGACTCTTCATGAAGATCAACTTCTTGTTACAGTAGAACTTGTAGCTGCCGGGCGCCAGCGGTGTGATGTTCACGACCTCGGTCTTGCCGGCGCTGACGTCGGTATCCACATCCAGTCCGGCCGCCTCCGCCTTCAGGGTGAAATTGTGTGGTGTCAGGCTGTCGGTATTGGTGAGTTCCAGCTGGATGGTTTGCCCGGCCTGTACCCGGATGGTGTCCGGATTGAACCGGTAATCCCCCATTTTCACCGGGATAATGCGCGTTGCCGGCGCCGCCGGCAGTCCCGCGGCAAACAGAGCGAACCCGGCGAACAGCATGCCTGTCAGTGTGATAACCAGCGGAGATTGCCGTGCGATGAGTCGGTCCATGATGGCGCTCCTGTGGTTTGCCCGATAAGCATGGCACAGGATTGTCTACCTGCAAGGATGAATCGCATAATTGACACCCGGCATTCGTTCAAAGGCAAAGCACTGATGACAGCCCTTGCCAGACAGGGCGTCCGCCATGCGTGAAATCCGCCTGGTGCGACTGCTCCTCTGGAGTGCCTGCTGGTTAGTGTCCGGCGGTGCTACTGCTCCCGTGGCGGGCGCTGCGGCGGGGGAGTGGACACGCGTGCGCGAGGTTGACGGTGTCGAAGTCTATCGGCAACCGGTTGAAGGCTCCGATATTCCGGCCGTGCGCGGTCGGACACAGTACCGTTCACCGGTCGGCGCTGTGTTTCGCGTGATCTCGGACTATGATCATTTCGCCGGGTTCATTCCGTCGGTCAGTGATAGTCGTGTGGTCGAGCGGGATGACCGGGCAACCTGGGTCTACCAGCGACTGGGTTTCCCCTTGCCGGTCGCCGACCGGCATTACATCATCGAGGTGGTCAACGATCTGCATGTCGCGGGGGCGGGCGTCGTCGATGTCAGCTGGCAACTCGACAGGGTTCGTTCGGCGTCGCTGTCATCATCAGACGCCCTGCTGCCCGCGGCGTTCAGCGGTTCGTGGCATCTCGAGGCTCTCGCCGATCATGCGGGCTGTGAGGCGCTGTACACCATTCACGTGGACCCCGCGGGTGCGCTGCCTGACTGGCTTTTTGTGCGCCTGACCGAGCGCTACGTGGTCCGGGTTATGAATGCTGTGCGCAAACGGATTGAAGTCAGGCGCAGATAGATACGGGACCTGTCATTGGGCGTCAGGGTCTGTTGTCGAAGGGCTTGATCAGTTCGCGCACAATGTCATGTTCGGCATCGCTGGTCGGCGCAAAGCCATCATATTTTTTATCGACAGCCTTGATGATGGGCACATGAGCCGGATTGTTTTCGTCCAGCGACAGGAATGCCTCGCGTAGTCGCGCCAGCAGTGCGTCATCCACGTGCCTGCTGGCAGTGATGTTGTAGGCCGGCAATTCGGGTGAACTGTACAGGATGCGGATGCCCTTGCCATTCCAGTTGTAGGCCATGGTGTCCTTCAGGATTCCGGCATCGAAATCACCGTTCATGACCGCGTGCACGATATTGTCATAGTGACCGATGAACTCGTATTCGGCGAATTTCCCCAACGGCATGCCGCTGCCGACCACCACGGCGCGCTGCAGGAGCGCTGCCTTGTCGCCGAAGGCAAAGCTCTTGCCGGCCATGTCCCGGGTGTTTTGCGAGTGTTCCGGCAGGGCGGGGCGGCAATTCCTGGCTTGACGGCTATGAACCCGGCCCTTTACAGTGCTTCGCTTGGAAGGGGCGCGGTTTTTTTGCGGCATCACGCTGCTGGACCGGCAATAATCGACACGCATGCAGGACATTGATAAGAAAGCGGATAAGCTGGCAGGGGAATCCCTAATTGTCGCCTCTGGACCATCGCCGTCGCGCTATTCGTGGGCAGCCTTCAGTTGTCAATATTCTCGTCCCCGCGGCTGGTGCACCCGTGCTCCGTGTCTGAAAGTGTTTGTCCGGATTTGCTGACTGTCGGCCCGACGGACTTTGTTGTCAGTCGATGTTGTACGTTAGCAGCAGGGGCCGCATCCACGTAAACGCAGTACAGAATTAACGAGCTCTAGTGAAGCGGGAGGGGGGTATGCGATTACTCGCAGCCGGATCGGGAGCAGTCAGCTGGTTGGTTATCGCCGCCATGGCCGCGGCGTTGGCGCTTTCGGTGTCGCCGGCGCGGGCAACGGAGCTGGTCATCAACTCCGGGCGCAAGGAGCCTTTCACCACGCCCGATGGGCGCGGGTTTTACGATATTCTGGTCAAGGCGCTGTTTGAACGACTGGGTATGGAAGCTGTGTGCGTGCGCCTGCCGTCGGAACGAGCGCTGATCAATGCCAACGAGGGCATCGACGACGGCAACATCGCGCGCATAGCGGGCCTGGAAAAGAAGTACCCCAACCTTGTGCGCGTGCCCGGCAAGATCATCGATTTCGAATTCATGGTCTTTACCAGAGATGCGGATTTCGCGGTTGACGGCTGGGAAAGTCTGGCGCCCTACAGTATCGGTTTCATCACCGGCTGGAAAATCTTTGAGAAGCGAATTACGCGCGCACGCAATATCACCCGGGTGCGTAATCCCGGCCAGCTTTTTACCCTGCTCAGCAACCGCCGCGCTGACGTGGTGATGTTCGACCGCTGGGGCGGCCAGTGGTGGATACAAACCCATCATCTTGACGCCCATGCGCTCGAGCCGCCGGTGGCGACCCGCGAGATGTTTCTGTACCTGAACCGCAGGCACCAGGCGCTGGTGCCACGCCTGAGCGAGGCCCTGGCGCAAATGAAAGCGGATGGCGAATATCAGCGGATCTATGCCCGAACGCTCACGCCATTGCTGGGAAACAACCATTGACGAAGGTAGGCGATCAGTGAGTGTTTTTCGCAACAGGGGGCGGATCGCGCGCCGGCTGATCCTGTACACGGTGCTGTTCAGTTCTCTGATAACCCTGGTGGCGACGGCTATACAGGTTTATGGCGAATATCTCCAGGACGTCGACGGTATCGACCTTCGGTTGCAGCAGATCAAAAAAAGTCATCTGCAGGGCATCACCGAGTCGGTGTGGGTGGCGGACCATACCCAGCTGCAGCTCATGCTCGCAGGTGTCCAGTCCTTACAGGACATCGACTACGTAGAGGTGAGGGTCAACGGTGAGATTTTCGAGAGCAGTGGTGTGGAGAGCCGGGGCGAAGTCATCACGCTGTCCACTGACCTGGTGCACAGCTACCGCGGCTCGGACCAGACCATCGGTCACCTCACCGTTCAGGCCAGCCTGGAAGGCGTCTACCTGAGGCTGTGGAACAGGATATGGGTCATCCTGGTCTCCAACGCCATCAAGACGTTTCTGGTTGCGTTGTTTATGTATGTCCTGTTCGACAAGCTGGTGACGCGCCACCTGCACTCTATTGCGGACTATGCAGAGAGTCACGATCTCAGTTGGCCGGCCGAGCCACTACGGCTCGAGCGAAGGTCGTACCCCGAGCGGATACCCGACGAACTGGACCTGGCCGTGGACGCACTGAACCAGATGCAACAGAATCTTCACCGCTCGTTTGCCGACCTGCAGGCCAGCGAGCGCCGCGTGCGCCTGCTGCTGGATTCCACTGCTGAAGCGATTCTCGGCCTCGATCGCGAGGGACGGTGTACGTTTGTCAATCCGGCCTGTCTGCGCCTGCTCGGTTACCGGGCCAGTGACGAACTTGTCGGTCAGGATATGCACGACATAATTCGTCCGCCGAAATTTGCGGGCGAGCCGGCCGCGGTCGAGCAGTGCCATGTGCTTCAGGCTTCGGCATCCGACGAGGTCGGCCATTCCGATCAGGACATGTTCTGGGCGGCCGACGGCCGCGCGATCCCGGTGGAATGGTGGTCGCACCCGATTCGGGCCAACGGCGGGGCCGAGGGTTCCGTGGTGGCGTTCATCGACATCAGCAAACGCAAGTCCGCCGAACGCGAAATCCGCAACTACCGTGACAACCTGGAGAAGCTGGTGGCCGAGCGCACCGAGGCGCTGGAGTCGTTCAGCTATTCCGTGTCGCACGATCTGCGCTCGCCGCTGCGCAGCATCAACGGTTTCAGCCAGTTGCTGCTGGAGGAACAGAATGAATGCCTCAATGAGGAGGGCCGCGAGTACCTGGCGCGCATCATGGCCGCTTCGCGGCGCATGGGTCACCTTATCGATGATCTGTTGCATTTATCCCGGTTATCGCGCCACGACATGAAAATTGAAGAGGTCGATCTCTCGCAACTGGCGATGGAGGTGGTCGAGTCACTGAAACAGCAGGCGCCGCAGCGGACAGTCGATGTTATTGTCAGGCCTGCCATGTCGGTGACCGGTGACCCGGGCCTGCTGCGCATCATGCTGGAGAACCTGCTGGGCAATGCCTGGAAGTACACCAGTAAAAGGGACGATGCCCGCATCGAGTTCGGCCGCAATGTCGCCGATGGCGAGACAGCTTACTATGTCAGTGACAACGGGATCGGCTTCGATATGCAATACGCGGACAAGCTGTTCGGCGCGTTTCAGCGGTTGCACGGCGACGAGTTCGAAGGCACCGGTATCGGTCTGGTGATCGTCCAGCGCATCGTCAAGCGTCACGGTGGCAGCATCCGGGCCGAAGGCAGTCCGGGCGAGGGTGCGACGTTCTATTTCACCCTGGGTGCTGCCGGCGCTGCGGCAGTCAGAGGGCGCTGAACCGGGTGCCGGTGCCCGCGCGCCGGCGCACCGTGGTTGTCAACGTCCGGTCGTCACATCGGTACCGACGACAGTTGCAGTGTCCGGGTGTTGCTCGTCGGGTTGCCGGCGAGCGCTGCGCGCTGCCGGGCACTCGACGTCCCGGAAGGCCAGTTTTACCAGCTGCTTCAGGGTCTTCAGTTCGTTGAGACGGGCGGCGAGCGGTGCCGACGTTGCCGTTTCCTCAAGTACGCCAGCGCGCTCTTCGTCGGCCAGCTGGTCGTCGACAAAGGCATGCAGTTCGATTTCTGTGATCCTCATACTCATTCCCGTTTGACTGGTCCTCTGGCTTCGGGGTTCCCGCAATGAACAGATAATTTGACGCCGTCAGCCGGGGCTACTCCAGCCCCAGCCGCTTGCGGCGCTCGCGGTTGTGCGTATTCCAGTCAATGGCGTCCTGAACGCTGCGGCCCAGGTCCTTGAGCGAACGTGTGGTGGCCGCCACCGCAGGTTGCGCCGGGGGATGTGTGCGGCGCAGCAAGGTCCGTTTAATGAATGAAAAGCGCATCTCTCGCTCTGCTCCCGGCAAGTGTGTCCACTGTCAGTAAGGCACGAATCAGGCCAGATCTCATGCAGTTGCTGTAACATATTGATCTTGCGAATTATCACTGTTTCCGCTTCGGCTTTTGCGGGGCGCCGATTGTCACCAAACGGGAACAGACAGGCCTTTGGTGCACCAGATCGGGGAGCGGGCCCCGCAACCGGCGGTGGCCCGGTGCGCTACCGGGACACCGCCGTTGTGATATCTATTCTCCCGGCTGCGCGCCCAGGATGCTTCCTGCCACCGGCGGGGAGAAGACGGTTTTGCGGACAAAATCGAGGGTCAGCGGCTGGTCCCGGTTCCAGGGCATCAGTGCCAGGATACGCGCCAGCGGGCAGTAACCGACGGTGACGACTGCCGTGGTCCCCGCGAGCTGTAT
>JASFNS010000057.1:0-8589 GCA_050116915.1 Thiogranum sp.
GTAAATGAGAAAGGGCGCCGTGCCTTCTTCAGCAGCCCGGGAGATGGATTCCCAGAGCTGCAAAAGGTAGTCGAGGTCCCATTGCAGCTCCTCGGCCTGGCGGCCGACGCCCGCGGTACGCACGATCAGCCCCATATCGGCGGGGTATTCCAGTTGCGCCATGGCATCGCGAATGACATTGCGGTCATCGCCTTCGATGCGCCGCGACACGCCGCCGGCACGCGGGTTATTGGGCATCAGGACCAGGTAGCGTCCAGCGAGGCTGATGAAGGTGGTCAGCGCCGCACCCTTGTTGCCGCGCTCTTCCTTTTCGACCTGGACGATGACTTCCTGGCCCTCACGCAGCGCTTCCTTGATGGTCACGCGGCCGCCTTCGCCGGCACCGGCTTTGAAATAGCCGCGGGCGACCTCTTTCAGTGGCAGGAAACCATGCCGTTCGGCACCGTAATCAACAAAGGCCGCCTCGAGGCTGGGCTCGACGCGGGTAATTTTTCCCTTGTAGACGTTGGACTTTTTCTGGCCTCTGGACGGTACCTCAATATCGAGGTCGTAGAGTTTCTGGCCATCGACCAGGGCGACACGCAGCTCTTCGGGCTGCGTGGCGTTTATAAGCATACGTTTCATTGCATTTATCTCTCATGCGCTCGACCACACCCGACGAACGCCTGACGATGCGTACCGGCACAGGCTGAGGGCGGCGCACTTCGGACAGGGCGCCGGATTGCCGGGGGAGTTCCCGGACTCTCAGTCCAAATACCAGTTCAATCATCAAGGCAATCGTTAAGGACACAGGAGCAATCACTTGTTCATTTATAGGCGTAGACATAGAAACCGTCAGGTCTCTGCTCGATCCCCTGTGCCCAGCCTACCCGGGCCCGACACAGCGGAAACGAAAACGGGTTGTTTACCGACACTCCCGGCTGCCAGGCAGCTTCCGTAAGGGATTGGGTCGACTGGCAGACTATATCAACACAATGCCGTTATATCAAATGCTTATATGCCCTTCCGAAACCTGGCAAACCCGCTGTTCCGGGAGGGTAATGGTGCGTTTTTCTGAGCAGTTTGGCCGCTGGGCTGCTAGAATCCGCGCCCATGGAAAACGGGGCTAAACCAGCCGTGCAGTGGCTGGATATCTCGGCCGAGCAGGCCGGTCAACGGATCGACAACTTTTTGCTGAGGGTCCTCAAGGGTGTGCCGAAAAGCCGGGTTTACCGGCTGCTGCGCAAGGGGGAAGTGCGGGTCAACAAGGGCCGCATCGGCCCCGAATACCGCCTCCAGAGCGGCGACCAGGTGCGTATCCCGCCGGTCCGGGTGGCCGAATCGCCTGCCGGTGCGCCGCCGCCGGGTGCGGTGCTCGAGCGTCTCGCCGACGCGGTTATCTACGAAGACGAGCGTCTGCTGGTACTGGACAAACCCGCCGGTATTGCGGTGCACGGCGGCAGCGGCCTCGACTATGGCGTGATCGAAGGCTTGCGCGCGCTGCGCCCGCAGGCGCCGTACCTGGAACTGGTGCACCGGCTCGACCGCGAAACCTCCGGCTGCCTGATGATCGCCAAGAAACGCAGCGAACTGCGCAGCCTGCACGAGCTGTTACGCAGCGGCGCGGTCCGCAAGCGCTACCTGCTGCTGGCCATGGGTGACTGGCGCCACGGCCCGTGGAAGGTGGATGCGCCGCTGAAGAAAAACCAGTTGAGCGGTGGGGAACGCGTCGTTCGGGTGGACCGCGGGGGCAAGGCGGCACTGACGCGCTTCCGCCACCTGGAAAGCTATGCCGGCGCGAGTCTGATGGAAGCGGACCTGGCCACCGGCCGTACCCACCAGATCCGGGTGCACGCCGCGCACGCCGGACATCCGCTGGCCGGGGACGAAAAATACGGCGATCCGCGCTTCAACCGGCGGCTGCGCGAGCTCGGGCTTAAACGCCTGTTCCTGCACGCCCACTATCTGGCATTCGAAGACACCGAACGCCGGCGTGAAATCGAAGTCAGCGCGCCGTTAAGCGCCGACCTCAGGGGTGTGATTCAGAAACTCGAGACATCGTCCGATACAGCGAGGGATAACGGATGAGTAGTATGGAACACGAGAACAGGGACAACACGCCGGATGCGGTCCGATTGATCGTATTCGACTGGGATGGAACCCTCATGGATTCGGAAACCCAGATCGTGCATTCAATGTTCGCCGCTATCGCCGACATGCAACTGGAGCCGCGTACCGCAGACCAGTGCCGGAACATCATTGGCCTGGGTTTGCACGAAGCAATCGAGGCGCTCTACCCGGGACGCGGTGACGATTTTGCCACGCGCTTCGTCGAGCGTTATCGCCACCACTGGTTCGGAATCTCCCAGGAGTCGGATCTGTTTCCGGGTGCGCGGGAAACGCTGCAGCTGTTGAAGGAGGCCGGATTCCTGCTGGCGGTAGCAACCGGCAAGGGGCGCGTCGGGCTCGACAAGGTATTGCACCATACCGGTCTCGATGATCTGTTCACCATCACCCGCTGTGCGGACGAGACCCGCTCCAAACCGCATCCGCAGATGCTCGAGGAGATTCTCGACGAACTTTGCGTCAACGCGCATCAGTCGCTGATGGTGGGCGACACCGAATACGACATGGGCATGGCCCGTGAGGCCGGCGTACACCCTGTGGCTGTCAGCTACGGCGTCCATGACCGGCAACGGCTGATGCAGCATCAGCCGCTGGTTTGCCTGGATACGATCAGCGAGCTGGTCGACTGGCTGGCCGAACACCACTTGCTTGACGCAGATTCTTTGTCACAGTCGCCGCTGGCGACGACAGATTGAGGTAGCATACGATGGGACCCTATGACGATAACGACAACCCGAACGGTTCGCCCGAATGGCAGCAGGACCTGATCAACCGGCTAGCGTTTGCCTCGCTCAAGGAACAACGCACCGCCCGCCGCTGGGGGATCTTTTTCAAGTTTCTTATGTTCATATACCTGGGTCTGTTGCTGTACCTGTACAGTCCCGAGTTGCAGCTGGAACCCGGCGCCGAGTCGAAGCATACCGCCATGGTGGAACTCAAGGGTATCATTGCCCCGGGCAAGGATGGCAGTGCCGATAACATTATCGAAGGCCTGCGCGACGCCTTCGAGGCGGAAAACAGCGCCGGCGTCATTCTGCGCATCAACAGCCCGGGCGGCAGCCCGGTGCAGTCGGGTTATATCAACGATGAAATCAAACGCCTGCGCAAGAAGTATCCGGACAAACATCTGTACGCGGTGCTCAGCGATATCTGCGCATCGGGCGCCTACTACGTGGCGTCGGCCGCCGACGAGATCTATGCCGACAAGGCCAGTATCGTCGGCTCCATCGGCGTACGCATGGACAGCTTCGGCTTTGTCGATGCAATCAACAAACTGGGCATCGAGCGGCGCCTGATCACCGCCGGCGAACACAAGGGGTTCCTCGATCCCTTCCAGCCGGTCAAGGCGCAGGATGTCGAACAGGTCAAGGGCATGCTCGACGACATCCACCAGCAGTTCATCGACGTCGTCAAGGCAGGTCGTGGCGACAGGCTGAAAGCCGATACCCCGGACCTGTTCAGTGGCTATGTCTGGACCGGCGAGCAATCCGTCGACATCGGTCTGGTGGACAAATTGGGCAGCGCCGACTACGTGGCGCGCGAAGTCATCGGCGCCGAGACCATCGTTGACTACACGCCGGAAGAAGACTGGTACGAACGGGTCAGCAAGAAACTGGGAGCATCGATCGGCGAGGGCATCGGCCACGTGCTCGGCGGCGAGTTCGCGTTGCGCTGATCATCGCTGCGCCGGCTGGCACCCCGCCTGTGCGATGGTGACAGCCGGCCAGAGCTTTTCGGTCCAGGCGCCGTCGCGCGCCGTTTCAGGGTATGGCAATTCCGGCCTCGTTCAGCCAGCTCACCAGGCGGATCAGCGGCAGCCCGATCAGCGCATTCGGATCCTCGCCCTGCATCGATTCAAACAGACTGATACCGAGACCCTCCGACTTGAAGCTGCCGGCGCAGTTGTAGGGCCGGTCGTGTCTGAGATAGCGCTCGATCTGCTGCGGGTCAAGCCGGCGGAACCTGACATGGTAGGGCACCAGGTCGACCCGCGCCTGCCCGCTGCGGGCGTCGAACAGGCACAGACCGGTATGAAAAGTCACCCGGCGGCCGGACAGGCGGCCCAGTTGTGCGCAGGCAGCGGCGTGGTCCCGCGGTTTGCCCAGCACGTCGTCGCCGCACACCGCCATCTGATCCGAGCCGATAATCAGTGCGTCGGGCCAGGCATTGGCGCCGGCGCGCGCCTTGGCTTCGGCGAGGCGCATGACCAGCGCCTCGGCCCGTTCGCCGTCGCGAGGCGTTTCATCCACCTCGGGTGACAGGGTTTCGAAAGGCACTCCCAGGCGTTCCAGCAGTTGCCTGCGGAACGGCGACGTGGAGGCCAGCACCAGGGTTCTTGATATGGCTGTCATGGTGCCGCCGCTTCAGGCCTGCGCAAAGTAGCGCTGCAGGTATTCCGAAAAGGACATTTCGTCGGCCGCCTCCAGCGCCTGCTGGTCTTCGCGCGATTTCACCGCCAGCTCGGTGAAATACTGTTCGCGGCTTTCGCTCAACGGCAGATTGTTGAAGAAATGCTGGTGAATCTCCGACATCCGCCGGGCGAAATGGTAAAAGCCTTCACCGCGCTCGCGCATTTCGTTCAACATCCGCGCCGAGGGCGTCAGCTCCGGATCCCTGACCTTGCGTAACTGCTCATCCAGCGCAGCACAGTACGGCGCCCCGCTGACGCCCTGGTCGAGCAGCTCGCAGACAGCGTGCATTTCCTCCAGCAATTCGCTCGCCCATTCGCGCAGGTATACGGACTCGTGGCCGCGCACCAGTTTCAGGTCGGGATCGCGACCGCGGTGCGCGGCCCGCAGCTCGTTGTCGTCGATGGCGCGCCGTTCATCTGCGCCGACAACCGGACTGTCGTGCAGCAGACAGAACAGCAGGAAGCACTCGAGAAAGTGCAGCTGGCGCTCGTTGATACCCAGGGGGTCGAAAGCATTGACGTCCAGCGAACGCAGCTCGACATAGGCAATACCGCGCCGTTTCAGCGCCAGCGTGGGTTTCTCGTTCCCCTTGAGCACCTGCTTGGGTCTTATGGTGCTGTAGTATTCATTCTCTATCTGCAGAATGTTGGCGTTCAACTGCCGGTATTCACCGTCGACCAGCACGCCGATTTTTTCATATTCCGCGCATGGCGTATTGATTGCACAGGTCAGGCTGTCGATATAGCTGGCCAGTGAATCATAACTGGCCTTGATGCCATATTCGTTTTCCTTGTTGTTCTGGTAGCCGATATCGCCCATGCGCAGCGAGGTCGCGTAAGGTTCATAGTAGGTGTTTTCGTTGAATTCCTGCAGCGTGGTGGGCGCACCGCCGAGAAAGGATTTGCAGATCGCCGGCGATGACCCGAACAGGTAGGGAATCAACCAGCCGAAGCGCTGCAGGTTGCGGATCAGCGCCATATAGGACTCGGAAATATAATCCTGCATCGGCAGACGATTGCCTTCGAGTTCGCTGTATACAGTCCAGAAATCCGGTGGGAAGGAATAATTGAAATGTACGCCGGCGATAACCTGCATGACCCGACCATAGCGGTAACCCAGACCAACGCGGTAGACGTGCTTCATCTTCCCCGCATTGGAACCGCCGTAGCGCGCAACCGGGATACTGGTTTCTCCGGCAACCACACACGGCATGCTCGTCGCCCAGAGGTATTCCTGATCCAGCCGCTGGTAGACAAACTGCTGCACGTCACGCAAAAAATCCAGTACCTGGCGGATATCCTGAAACGGCGGCGTAATGAGTTCCGTCAGCGCTTCGGAATAGTCGGTGGTGATGTACGGGTGCGCCAACGCCGAGCCCAGGGCCCGCGGATGCGGTGTCTGCGCAATGCCGCCCTCGCGGTTGACGCGCAGCGTCTCTTTTTCCACGCCGATGGCACTGTTGCGCATCAGCCGGGAATGTCCCAGACCGATAAGCCGATCCAGGCGTTGTCTGAGTCTGCTGTACATGTCTAGAGGACTTCGAGATCCGGCGGATAGGGCCCGGTGTGCCAGTCGGACTGGCGTACCAGATCGCGCAGCACCGGTTGTATCGCCTCTTCCAGAACCGGGTGATAAAACGGCATGCGCACCATTTGCAGGATGGTAAGGCGCTGCTCGATACACCAGTTGAGCAGGTGACCGAGATGTTCACCGTGCGGCGCCAGTATGCTGGCTCCCAGCAGGCGTCCTTCGGCCCTGTCGGCATACAGGCGCAGCATTCCCTTGTTCCTGCCCATGATCAGCGCACGACCCAGCATGCCCAGCGATACCGAGCCGATCAGCGTGTTGTCCAGGTCCAGCTGCGAGTAGCGCTTCCCGACCATGACGATGTTGGGATCGGAAAAGGTAATCGTCAGCGGGGTCTTGCGGCGGAAGGCGACCGGTTTGTCGGCAGCCGCATTGATGCCGGCGATGCGGCCTTCGTCGGCGGCTTCGTGCAGCAGTTGCCGGTCCATGGTGACATCGCCGGCGATGAACAGCGGCAAATCCCCGATCTGCATGGTACCAGGGTCGAAATCCGGCACGCCTCCGGCTTTCAGGACGATACCGGCCTTCTCGGGGTCGAGGCCCGACAGGTTGGGCGCACGCCCGATCGCCACCAGCACCTTGTCGACGGTGACGCTGCGTTCACCGGCACTGACCTTGAGGCGACCGTCGCCGGCTTCCTCTATGCTGGCCGGATGGCCCAGCCATAGTGGCATGTCCTTGCCGATCAGCTGCTGCGCCAGTTTGTTGACCTCCGGGTCGTCGATATTGCCGATAGTTTCCAGTTGATCGATTCCGGTTATCTCGACACCCAGGCGTTGCAACGCCTGTCCCAGTTCCAGGCCGATGACGCCCAGGCCGATAACCGCCAGGGACTGCGGCAGCTCCTCAAGCTCGAAAATCTCGTCGGTGGTCAGAATGCGGTCACCAAAAGCTTTCCAGTCACCGGGCACGATGGGCGAGGTGCCGGTGGCGATCACGATACGCTTTGCGCGGATGCGACGCTCACCCACCTGCAGCAGGTTTCTGTCCAGAAAGCGGGCATGGCCCTCAATGAATTCATCGCCCATGTCGTCGGTGCTGGTCGACAACACCTTGTCGACGAAAATATCGCGCAGCCCCTGCACGTGTTCCATCACATCGCTGCCGCTGACAGTCAGCCGGTCGCCGCCTTCGATCCCTTCGCGGGGAAACAGTTTGCGACGGTGGAAATCCTCGGCGACCTGAATGAGCGCCTTCGACGGCATGCACCCGACACGCGCACAGGTCGTCCCCAGTTCACCGCCATCGATCAACACGTAACTATCGGTCGTACGCACTACCTGCGCCAGGGCATAAAGACCCGCGCTGCCGGCGCCAATAACGGCAACATCGACTTTTTCTTCCATACGTTCTATCGCTCGTCCGGGATCGAAAGTTCAGCAGGTGCCGGTTTGGGCGCAGGTCGCATACGCCAGGCCGCCACCGGCGCATCTGGACTTGGAATGGTACAGTGCCTGGTCCACCTGCTCCAACAGGCTGGAAAAGCTTTCGCCATGTGTGGGCGCTTCGCCCAGGCCAAAACTCGCACTGAAATCAATGTTATTGTCATCGGCCCATTGCGCGACCTGCTTCTGAATGCGAACAGCGACCACTTCGGCCTCGGCGAGGCTGGTGTTTTCGAGCAGCACGACAAACTCGTCCCCGCCGAAGCGCGCGGCGACATCGGTGCTGCGAATGGAGTCGCGCAGGATGTCGGCGAACTGCTTGAGCACCCGGTCACCGGTTGCGTGACCGAGCACGTCATTGACGGCCTTGAACTTGTCCAGATCCGCAAACAGCATGACGAATCCGGACTGGTTACGCTGCAGGCGCTGGAACATGGTCTTCGCCACATCCTGCAGCGCGCGACGGTTGAGCAGACCGGTCAGGGTATCCAGGTTGCTGTGCAACTCGAGTTCGCGGCGGCTGCTTTCGATGCGCCCCATCAGAATGTAGGAATAAACCAGGATTATGCCGCCGAACAGGTTCAGAAACAGCAGTCCGGGTGACAACTGTTGGTCGTTCAGCACGAAACGCGCCGACAGAACCAGCATGGTGGCTGCAAAACTGCCGATCAGCGAAATGGCGAACAGCCGCATGCCGTAGCGCATGCCGTTGCCGAGCACCACCATAATGAAAACCAGCAGCGATGGCGGTATGGGGTAGGGATCGTTCAGCACGCTTATAGCGGTGATGACGATATCGACCCACATGGCGATGTGGTAACGCAGGGTGTGTATATGGTATCTGCGCGCGTGCAGAAACAGCGCCGTGTTGATCAGCAGATAAAGTCCGAAAGCGGTGTTCAGCTGGGTGAGTGACCAGTAAGCGGGCTGGATACCTTCGACCAGGTTGAAGAACAGAACACCCAGCACCAGGAACACGTAGCGGGTGATGAACTGCACACACTGTTCGGGCCACGACGGGAAACGGTACCCGGGCACCTGTGGATCCACCTCCGTGCGCCGGTCGGTGGGTCGGCGGCGCTCGGTGTAACTGCGGCGTT
>JASFNS010000058.1:0-8520 GCA_050116915.1 Thiogranum sp.
CGCGATCTGTACATCCCGACGATCGGTATCGGTGCCGGACCTGACTGCGATGGTCAGGTGCTGGTCATCCACGATATGCTCCACGTATATCTCGACCTGACGCCCAGGGTTCGCCAAGGTCTACGCGAACGTAGGCACCATGACCCGCGACGCCCCGGAATGCTTCTGTGACGCGGTGCGTGACGGTCGGTTTCCAGGCAAGGAACACTGTTATTGAATACAATAATACGAACGTCGTAACGAAAACCATGCTGCCGATCGATGCCCTTAACGCCGCGCGCACCGGAAACCGGCCCGTCCGCATTGATTCCATCGGATTGTCGCCATCGCTGCGCCTGCTGGTCCTTGCGCCGCACCCGGATGACTTCGACGCTATTGCCGTCACACTCCAATACCTGCAGACACAGGGCAACGAGATTCACCTGGCGGTACTGAGCGGCGGCAGCAAGGGCGTTCAGGACAGCTATGCCAACCCGCCGACCTGGGAACAGAAGGCGCGGCTGCGTGAGAAAGAACAGGTCGACAGCTGCAGCTTCTTCGGGCTGCCCCCCGCCCGGCTCAGCTTCCTGCGCCTGCGGGAAGCTGAGGATGGCGAACTCGCTCATGAGGCGGACAACCAGGTCGGGATACGCCGGCTGATCGGTGAAACGTCTCCGGATGTTCTGTTTCTGCCCTACGGCGACGACAGCAACGCCGGCCATCGACGCACTTACGACATGGTCAGAACGGCGGCGCGGGAACTCGGCGCCCCCTTACTGGCACTTTACAATAAAGATGCGAAGACCCTCAGCTTTCGCCACGACCTCTATGTCGGGTTCGGGGAACCCCAGGCTGACTGGAAACGCACGCTGCTCCGATACCACGATACCCAGCAGGCCCGCAACCTTGAGACCCGCGGCCACGGTTTTGACGAGCGCATTCTGGATTTCAACCGAAAACTGGCGCGCGAACTTAACCTCGAGGCCGCATATGCCGAGGCCTTTCAGATCGAACTCTTCGTCACCAATCGCACATGACACATCCGGAAAACTCCCTGCCGGGGAGTGTCCCACACCTCCTAAGACGTCAAAATCCTTAAGGATTTCAGTCGCTCTCGACTTACCCAGTATATTCGTATATTCTACCTCTCTAATTTTTAGATTTTTTCGGTACCGATCGCCACGACTACACCACCCCGTTATGGAAGGGATTGGCTTGGTCGACATGCCCAGGCGCCCGTGCAATGACCGACGGGGTCCCGTACTCGAAAAGCTGACGCAGGATCAAGACATGCAACCGGATTTCAAAACTTTCAATATCGTTTCCAGCAATGACGCGGTCGGGGACTGCTCGGGTTTTATGGGCTTTTTGCAAGTTGCCCTGGGAATCCTGCTTATAACCGCGTCGGCATTCGGGTACTCGCTGATGCAGCATGCCGCACTGCTGATTCCCGCCATCATGGGCGCAGCCCTGCTTTTCTACGGCCTCAAGGTCGTCCAGGTCTGCCGCAGTCGTTCGGTGAGCGACAACCACCAGCACCAACGCAACGGAGCCATGGGCTAGGCAGCAGCATACCTGATGAGCCGGTTCAGGATGTCCTGATCCGGGCATCCGCCAACGCCAGCATCGACCGTGCCCGTTTGACCACGGGCACGTCGATGACCTTCCCATCCAGGGACGTGGACCCTCTTCCCGTACGCTCGGCCTCCTCGAACGCCGAGACGACTCGCCGTGCATACGCTATCTCCGCCTCGGACGGCGAAAACAGGGTATTGATGGGATCCACCTGAGCCGGGTGTATGGCGAATTTGCCTTTGAAACCCAACCTCTTCGCTGCCCGCACGTTTTCCCGCAGCCCGTCCGGGTCCTTGAACCGGAAGAAGGGTGTGTCGAGCGCATCAATGCCGGCCGCCCGCGCGGCGGTACACACCACGCTGCGGGCGTAAGCGAGCGCCGACTCATCCTCGCTGCGTTCGATGCCCATATCGTCGGTAAAGTCCTCCGCACCAAAAGCCACGGCGACTGTACGGGGACTGGCGGTGCAGATCTGGAAACAGTGCACGACAGCACGGGCAGTCTCGATCCACGGGATCAGGCGGATCTTCCCGACTTCCAGTTCCGCCTCAGATTCAAGTCCTGAAAGCGTCTCCGAGATGGCCGCGACATCCTCCGCAGACTGTATCTTGCCGACCGAGATAGCGTAGATCGACGCCCCCGTAACCGCGGCCAGATCCTCTTCGAACCAGCCGCTGTCGCGTGCGTTCACCCGGGGAATAACCGGTATCCCGCCCGCCCCGAGCTTCGAAAGATGCGCTGCGGTGATACGGCGTGCATTCTCCTTTTCCGCATCCGGCACCGAATCTTCGAGGTCCGGCACAAAAGCGTCGGGGCTGAAGCCCAGCGCCTTGTCGAGCATTGCGGGCATGTTTCCCGGTATGAAGAGGAGGCTTCTCACCGCGTTTTACCACCCGGGGGAAAGCCCTCAGTGCACCATCAGCGTGGGTATGTTCGAGTGCGTCAGCAGGTGCCGCGTGACACCACCGAACAGCAGCTCGCGGGCGCGGGCATGACTGAAGCCACCCACAACCAGGAACCCTGCCTCCTCTTCGGCGCACACATTCAGCATGGCCTCGCCAACGCTCTCTCCCTTGCCGTCGAGGAACACGATATTCGAGTTAATCCCGTGCCAGCCGAGGTACTCGTTCAAGGCGTTGGCGCCCGCCTCCCGTTTTTGCGACGCAAGGATCGTGACTGCGCGCATATTGACCAGCCAGGGCAAGGTCACGGCGATTGCCCGCGACGCCTCGGTGCTCTCGTTCCAGCCAATCGCCACCCGCTCGCATTGTTCGGTCGTGGTCATCGGCGGCTCGATCAGGACCGGACGCCCGGTACTGCACAACATGGCCTCTATGGCCCTGCCTACCGGTGAGCGCCGCACAGGGCCGCCCTCGAGCCTGGGTCTGGGCACCGTAACCAGGTCACTGAGACGCGCATGGCGGACCAGGATGTCTTCCACGTGACCGAACGCCTGGTGCCAGCTCGCCGACGGGGAGTCTCCATCGAGCGGCCTGTCGCTCAGGGTAACGTTGGCCTGTCGGCAAGCCGCTTCGAATTCCGCGCGTAACTCGTCGGCCCGCGCCAGCGCCGACTGTTCCGCGGATGACTGAACACTGCCGCGCAACTTCTCCGGCAAGTGAAACTCGAACGAGACCGCGTCTGACATACGCTCCATCACATGCAACCCTTTGATATGGGCACCGAAGCGTTCCGCGACTACGAACGCGCGGTTCAGCGCTGCCAGACTTTCCTTGCTGCCACCGATTGGAACCAGAATGATTTTGATCGACATGTCTAAATAACCTCAGGTTCAGGCGTACGTCCGGATTTCCGCCCATCACGCCGCCAGGCTTCCAACGACATCTCCGCACCGGGTGCCACCGCGTGCATTCTTGATGCTGTCCACGCCGGTCGGCTGGTTGCTTGCTTGTACTGCAGGCAGCGCGCCCCCTGATGCGGCCCTACTTCTTTCCAATGGTACTGACAACATTCAGGTTGCCGATACGGCCGGATTCAACACCGGCGGCCGGATCGATAATGGCATCGATGAGAGTCGGCTTGCCGGACTTGATGGCGGCATCCAGTGTCTCGGCCAGCTGTTCCGGGGTAGTGACGCGATAGCCTTCGCCGCCGAGAGCGATCATCAACTGATCGTAACGGGTTTTGGGGTTGAACAACATGCAGGAAACCTGATGCTCTGGGCTGGCCTCGTCCCCCCTGTAGATACCGCCGTTGTTCATGATGATAATGGTAACCGGCAGGTTGTAACGAGTGATTGTTTCTGCCTCCATGCCGCTGAAACCGAATGCGCTGTCGCCGCAGATGGCAACCACCGGTTTGCCGGTTTCCGCAGCAGCGGCAACGCAGGAGCCCATACCGACACCCATGACACCCCAGGTGCCGGTGTCCAGACGACGACGCGGCTGGTACTGGTCGATAATCATGCGGGCGTTGTCCAGGGCGTTTGCACCTTCATTGACCAGGTTGATGTCCGGGTAGTTCTTCAGCACCTCGCGGATTGCGCCCAGCGAGTTAAAGTAGTTCATCACCGGCGTTGCGGTGGTCAGCTTGCTGGCCAGCTTGGCCCGGTTGCCAGAGGCCTTTTCCGCAACAGCGCTGGCCCATGCAGCGGGCTTTTTCATACCACTCAGGCCGGCGCGCAGTGCCGCGACGCAGGAACCGATGTCACCGACCAGCGGGGCCGCGATAGGCACGTTGCTGTCGATTTCGTTGGCCTGTATGTCAATCTGCACGAACTTCTTCGAACCACCCCAGGTCTTGCCCTTGCCGTGGGCGAGCAGCCAGTTCAGGCGGGCGCCGACCAGCACGACAACGTCGGATTCCTTCAGAACGAGGGAACGCGCGGCGGCCGCGCATTGTGGGTGGGTGTCGGGCACCAGGCCCTTGGCCATCGACATCGGGGTAAACGGAATCCCGGTTTCCTCAATGAGCGCCTTGATTTCGTCGTCGCATTGCGCGTAAGCGGCGCCCTTTCCGAGAAGGATCAGCGGCTTTTCGGCGCCCTTGATCAAATCAACGGCGCGGGCAACCGCATCAGGGCCGGGCAATTGGCTCGGGGCCGGATCAACCGGCACAAACAGAGAATTCGCACCTTCTTCAGCACTTATCGTCGTGGCGAACAGTCGCGCTGGAATATCAAGGTATACGCCGCCGGGACGCCCGGAAAGCGCGGTGCGGATTGCGCGCACCACGGCAACGCCGATGTCTTCGGTACGGTTAATACGGTAGGCAGCCTTGCAATGCGGCCGGGCGATGTTCAGCTGATCCATTTCCTCATAGTCACCTTGCTGCAGGTCGACGATTTCGCGTTCGCTGGAACCGCTGATCATAATCATCGGAAAGCAGTTTGTGGTGGCGTTGGCAAGTGCAGTCAGGCCGTTCAAAAACCCCGGCGCGGATACGGTCACGCAAATGCCCGGTTTTTTCGTGATAAAGCCGGCCACCGACGCGGCATAGCCAGCGTTCTGTTCGTTACGGAAGCTGAAAAAACGCTTACCGCGGGCTTGCCACAAGCGGCCGAGTTCGGTTACCGGGATACCGAGCAGACCATATATAGTGTCAATGCCGTTCATTTCCAGGGCTTCCATCAGAAGATGGAAGCCGTCAGTCAGTTGTGCGTCTTCCGGTACCATTGCTGCCTCGTTACTCATCACTTAGTGCTCCCAGTTAACAAATTCCCTGACGTGCTGCGCCAGGTGATCCGTGTGTTCGCGTACCAGCTTTTCTGCCAGTACGGCATCGCGCTGTTCCATGGCCTCGATGATATTCAGATGATCCACGACCGACTCGGCCACGCGACCCTGACCCCTGAGCGAGCAGGCCCGGATCGCGTGCATGTGGATGAACAATCGGTCGGCGATCTCGGACAACAGCTCACACTTGCCCAGGCGGATCATCGTTTGGTGGAAATGGATGTTTTCATCCGAGTACTCGTCGATCGCCGCCATCGCCCGCTCCGGGCTACCCAGATGCACAAACACCTTTCTCAGGCCCGCGATCTGCTCGTCGCTGGCGTTGGCGCAACCCAGGCGTGCAGCAAGGCTTTCCAGGGCGCCCCATACACAGATCATCTCCAGAATTTCCTGCCTGGACTTGCGGACCACGAACGTCCCGCGGCGCGGCTCCGTACGCACCAGCCCTTCCTGCTCCAGGCGCGAGAGCGCCTCGCGGATCGGGGTCCGGCTGACTCCGAGCTCCTGCGCCATACGGCGTTCGTCCAACCTGGCATCGGCGTCATCCGAATAGATATCCACCAGTATGATGGCCGACCTCAACGCCTCATACACCTTGTCTTTCAGCACAACATTGGCGTCGACTGGTTTTAAACGGATTTGACGCATAACCACTTGCATCAACCGTGCGGTCCGGCCTCTGATTCCTTGCTGGCGGCACGCCTTCGCTGCACCGCCTTGAAAACCGGCAGCAGGAACAGCAGCACTGCAATACCCATAATGGGCCCGGAGATGGGCCGCTCGAAGAATACCGTCAATGACCCCCTCGACAGCAGCAGGGACTGGCGCAGCGAGGACTCGGCCAGCGGGCCGAGCACGATCGCAAGGACCATCGGCGCCATGGGGTAATCGAGCTTGCGCAACAGATAGCCGACAACACCGAACAGGAGCATCAGCCAGACGTCGTGCATGTCCTGGGTCGGTGCGTAGCCACCGACCACACACAGGACGAAGATGACCGGGGCCAGAATGGTGAAGGGGAGCTTGAGGACCCAGATGAAGAGCGGGATGAAGGCTATATTCAACACCAGTGAAAACAGGTTGGCCACGTAGAGACTGGCGATCAGACCCCAGACGAACTCGGTCTGGTCCACGAACAACCGCGGGCCAGGTTCAAGGCCCCAGATCACCATGCCCCCCAGCAGGATGGCCGTGGTCGGCGAGCCCGGGATGCCGAGCGTGAGCATGGGCAGCATCGAGCCGGTACTGGCGGCGTTGTTGGCGGACTCCGGCGCGGCAACGCCCTGGATGTTCCCCTTGCCGAAACTGTCCGGGTTCCTGGACATGGTCTTGGCGAACCCGTACGCCATAATGGAACCGGGGGTTGCGCCGGCGGCCGGCAGCAGACCGACAAAGTAGCCCACCAGGGAGCCCATGATCATGGTCTTGACGCAGCGTCCCATCTCCTTGAGGGCACTAAGGACACGGCGGAACGTCACCACCGCCTGGGAGACCTCCACCTCGCCACGGCTGCTCTCGATGGTCCACAGGATCTCGCCGATACCGTAGATACCGATCGCCAGGACAAGGAAGTTGATACCGTGGTAAAAGCCCGGCAGGTCGCCGAAGATCAGGCGTGGCGCCCCACTTATGATATCCAGGCCGACCGCACTGAGCACCAGGCCGATCAGTATCGAGAAGATAGTCTTGGGAATGTCGTCACCACCCAGACCAACGAATGTGCTGAAGGCCAGCATCATGAGCGCGAACTCCTCCTCGGAGCCGAACGCCAGCGCCACGTGCGCCAGGGGCGGTGCGAACGCCGTGAACAGGATGACCGAGATGGTGCCGCCGACAAAGGAAGCCGTCGCCGCCGCCACCAGCGCCACGTCTGCCCTGCCCTGCGTGGCCATAGGTCGCCCGTCGAAGGTGGTGGCCACGGCGGTCGAGGCCCCGGGAATACCCAGCATGATCGAGCTTATGGCACCCCCGTACATCGCGCCGTAGTAAATCGCGGCGAGAAAGATGATGGCCGAGGTGGGGGGAACGATGAAGGTGACCGGCAGCAGGATGGCCACGCCATTGACCGAACCCAGGCCGGGCATGGCGCCGATGAACAGGCCGACGGCGCAGCCAATGATCACCAGGAACAGATTCGTCGGCTGCAGTGCGACTAGAAAGCCGTCGAGCAAATGCGGGATTATATCCATGCTACGATCCTTGGGATAAACGAGTGGTAAGGAAACCGGGCCGGTGTATTCCGCTGCAGGCGATCAGGAAAGAAAAATGTCGTACAGCGGATAGAACAATGGTTCTGTCATCCCCTTGGGCAAGGTTATGTTCAGCAGGATCTCGAAAAAGAAGAAGGTAACGATCGGCGCAAGGATCGCGAAGGCCGCGGTCTGCAGCCAGCTGTGCCTGCCGATAATCTTCATGTAGAACACGAAGAACAAAGGTATCGCACCATAGACGCCGACCCAGTAGATCGCACCGATCATCGCGGTCAGGGCCCCGACCACCAGAGCGACCAGGACTGCGGACTGACTGTCGAAGTAAGGCTCGGTGGACTGCGATTGCGGGGTGACTCCCCTGACTGCGCGCACAAATATCCACAGCGAGCTAAGCAACATGCCGGTAGACAGCCAGAAGGGGAAGGCCCCACCGCCGGGCCCCCTGTCAGGGACCCAGCCGATGGGGAGTTCCGTGCTCTTCCACATCAGATAGCCGGAGAAAATCGCCAGCACTACAGCCATTAGCAGTTCAGCACGCCGCATTCGAATTTCCTCCGCTATGCACTGATGTTAATCAGGCTCCTGCCCGGTGAAACGGCGACTATTTGATCTCGCCGATTTCGGTCAACAGTTTCTTGTGAAGCGCGTAATTCACCTTCCAGTAGTCCAGAAGATCATTGCCGGTGATAAACTCGCCGAGCAGGCTCTTCTTTTTCATGTAGTCCTGCCACTCTTTCGAGTCGTATACCTTCTTGAATACGTCCCGGTAGAACTCGTAGGCGGCTTCGTCCATCTCGGGTGGACCTACGACACTGCGCTGCATAAAGTAGGAGTAATCCTTACCGACCTCGGCCATGGTCGGGACGTCCGGGAACTGGGGCAAACGTGTCTTGGTGAAAGCCACGATGGGCACAACGTCGCCGGACTGGTAGAAGCCAATGGCCTCGGACGGGTTGTTCACTGTGGAGTTGACGTGGTTGCCGGCCAGCTGCTTGGCGACATCACCACCGCCCTTGAAGGGCACATACTTCATATCCAGCCCGTAGGTCTTGTTCAGAAAG
>JASFNS010000059.1:0-8470 GCA_050116915.1 Thiogranum sp.
GGCGGCCACCTTCATACGCACCGATCCGCCGCTGGCCCGTCTTGAATCGCAGGACCGACGTTACATCATGACCTTGACACCCACGGCGTCCGGCGCGCGCTACGTCACAGGCACCGATGAGGGCGAGGTCAGCTTCTGGACCAAAGGCGACGCGGCGCTGCTGCAACTGCCGGGGCAAGCAGCCATCCACTGCACCATCGATGCGCCCCGCTAGCTCGCAGCGACGCGCGTTCGCCCGCCTGCACGCGGATGACGCTGTTCCGCCGCTGGACCGGCGACCAGTGCCGTGTCTCTGCCGTCCCTGACATCACCGCCGGGCAGACCTATACTTACGCAATCTGCGGTGGGTCGGAACGTCACTATTTTCGGAGGAGAATCATTATGAAATTACACATCACTGCACTGGCACTGGCCGCGGGTCTGCTCTGGGGCGGGGCGATCCTGGCGGTTGGCCTGGCCAATACGGCATGGCCGGATTATGGCCGGGCGTTTCTCGACCTCGCGGCATCCATCTATCCGGGCTATCGCCCCGGCACCGGTATGGGCTCCGTGATCACGGGAACACTTTACGGGCTGGTGGACGGGACGATCGGGGGCGCCATTTTCGCGTGGCTGTACAATCTGCTGATCCCTCGCCACACGGCCTGATTCTGTCCGGGTATGGAAACCAGGCAAGCGACAAAAGCCGACTGCCGCGCCATCGCCGAGCTCGCCCTGATGGCGGGGGAAGGCATACCGGCGTATTTCTGGGAGCAGTCGAGACAACCCGGGCAGGAAATCGAGGATGTGGGTGCGCAAAACGCGGCATCAGATACGGAAAACTTCTCCTGGCGCAACGTCCACCTTGCGGTGAACGGCAATGCTGTCGCCGGCATGCTACTCGCCTACCGCTTACCGGATGCAGAGCACCCCGAGGACCTGGAGGAGTTTCCCGCATTCATTCGTCCCCTGATTGAACTGGAACAATGCGTACCCGGCAGCTTTTACATCAACATGCTGGCCACCTATCCCGAATACCGTAATCAGGCGGTTGGGACCACGCTGATGGGTCTCGCCGACAAGCTCGCGGCCACCGCAGGCTGCTCCCTGCTGAGTGTGGAAGTGTTCGAGCAGAATGCCGGGGCGCTGCGGCTCTACCGGCGCCTCGGTTATGCCATCGTGGACAAACGCCCGGTTGTTCCACACCCCTGTCACCCTTACACGGGCGATGTAGTCCTTTTGACGAAGCCGGTGTCCGGCGACGATTCGCCTTGAAAGCGGAAAACACCGGCAAGCCTGTGCGCTTGCGCAGACAAGACGCAGCCTGACATGACCGATGCCTTGAACAAGGAAAAACTCACCGGGTTCATCCGGGGAACGCTGGGTTGCGGTTGTCCTGATGAAGTGTTCGAGAAGATTGAGAGCAGCCGCATTGCTGTTGGCGCGCTGCCGGGCGCGGCCACCCGGATCGTGGTCGGCGATACGCTGCTGTTATATGTTGTCGCTCCGGCATCGATTCAGGAGTTGACCGACACTGTCGCTGAAGTGGCCGACAGCGGCAGGCGCGACCGGGATTCCAACCGCTACAACCGCTTTCGACTGGTGGTGTCTGACGACAGTCATGAAGCCGAGCGTGCCGGCGCTGTCGCGGGCTTTGCGCGGGAAGCCGGTGCTGATGAGAAGATGCACATCCACTTTGTGAATGCCGCCACGATACTCGGCCTGTACGAAGCGTGAACGCGCCGCCTCAAGGCCCGATCGGCCCTGACCGGGCGCACAGCAACACGCCTGACAGCTTCCAGCGTCGACAGCCCGCTACGCGGGCCGCAGACTAGCGGCGACGGCCCTTGCCCTTTTGCTTGGGCTTCTCGTCGCGAACTTTCAGATTGTTGTTCATGAAGAACTTGCCGTCCAGGACCGCCGAAGCCGCGCGGGCTTCGTGGCCTTCCATATCAACAAAGGCGAAGCCTTTGCACTTTCCCGTGAAGATGTCCCGCGGCATTTCCAGCTTGCGAACGGTGCCGTATTCGGAGAAGAGATCCTTGATGTCGTTTTCGGTGGCACCAGGTGCAATGTTGCCGACAAAGAGTGTTTTCATAAGAGCCTGCTCCCGTGTTGCATGGATGGGCTGCAGCCGTAACGGCCACCGCCCGGATTCGCCACGGCATTGCGGCATGCCGATGGGAGTGAAAAGCATGAGAAACGGGCCGGTGCTCCAGCCCCCCAACGTTGGAGGGCAAAGCCCGGCCCGAGTCATCAATGGCAAGCCTGTAACGCGCCCTGTGACGCGTGCCGGCTTATTCCGTCATGAACGCTTACTGGGCGACGACGTTACTTGCCTGGGGCCCCTTGGCGCCGTTTTCCACGGTGAAGCTGACAGCCTGACCTTCGGCCAGGGATTTGAAACCCGAGCCCTGGATCGCGCTGAAGTGCACGAACACGTCTGCGCCGCCATCGTCCTGGGAAATAAAACCAAAGCCCTTGGCTTCGTTAAACCACTTTACAGTACCTGTAGTCATGAATATGTTACCTTTAAAAAACCGTGTAGATAGATAGGGTTCTGCGTACAGGTAAAACAAGAGGTGATTCGAGAAGTAACCGGAGGGAACTGCTGAAGCTGCCAATCAAGAATATATCTGTAGCGAGGTGCACTATAGCCGGGTTGCGCCCACTATACCAGCACTATTTTTCAACCGACCCCGGCGCGGCGCGCGGCCCGTCCTGGGCCGGTCAGGGGCCGGTCGGCGCCGCCACTTAGCCGGGAGGCAAACGCGCACAGATGAATCCGCCTGAAACAGAAAAAGTCGGCTACTGGGAAGCGACCGCCATCGGTGTCGGCGGCATGGTTGGTGGCGGCATTTTCGCCGTCCTCGGGCTTTCGGTGGACCTGGCCCACGGCGGCGCGCCGCTGGCCTTTCTGATAGCCGGTGTTGTCGCGCTGGTGACCGCCTATTCCTACGCGCGGCTGTCTGTCAGGTTTCCCAGCCAGGGCGGCACCGTGGCCTTCCTCGACCGGGCGTTCGGCCCGGGACTGCTCACCGGCAGCGCCAACATCCTGCTGTGGATCAGTTATATGGTCATGCTGTCATTGTACGCCTACGCCTTCGGCAGCTACGCTGCCTCGCTGCTGCCGCCGCAATGGCACAGTGTCGGCAAGCATGTGCTGATCACCGTCAGCGTCGCGGGCATCACCGGCCTGAACCTGCTCAGCGCCCGGCTGATCGGTGAAGCGGAAGACTGGGTGGTTTTTATCAAGCTGACGATCCTTGCGCTGTTTATTGCGGTGGGCATCTGGGGGGTGGACGCGGCACGGCTGTCGGTGTCGGCGTGGTCGCCGCCGCTGCACCTGGTGGCCGGCGGCATGATCATTTTCCTGGCCTATGAGGGCTTTGAGCTGATCGCCAACACCGCGGCCGACGTGCGCAATCCCGCCAGCACCCTGCCGCGCGCCTTCTATTCCGCCGTGGGGTTTGTCATCGTGCTGTACGTGCTGGTTGCCATTGTCACGGTTGGCACGCTGCCAGTCGACCGGATTGTGGCGGCCAAGGACTACGCGCTGGCCGAAGCCGCCAAACCCTTCCTGGGCCAGACCGGCTTCACCCTGATTGCGGTCGCCGCCATGCTGTCCACGGCATCGGCCATCAATGCAACCGTCTACGGTGCGGCGCGCCTGAGCTATATCATCGCCAAGGACGGCGAACTGCCCGCCGCGCTGGAACGCAAAATCTGGAACGAGCCCATCGAGGGACTACTGATCACCTCGGGCGTGACGCTGGTTGTTGCCAACCTGGTTGATCTTTCCAGCCTGTCGACCATGGGCAGCGCGGGTTTTCTGCTGATCTTCGCCGCCGTCAATGGCGCCAACGCCAGGCTCGCGGGCGAAACGCACAGCAACCGCTGGCTTCCGCTCGCGGGCGTGGTGCTGTGCCTCGCAGCGCTTGCCGCGCTGCTGTGGCAGACCGCACTCACCGCGCCCGGCCGCATCTGGATCCTGGTGGTGATGGTGGCGCTGGCTTTCGCTATCGAACTTGTCTTTCGTCTGACCACCGGGCGCAAATTGCGCGTGTCCGGTTCCGGCCCGGATTGACGTGACCAAGATCGGCGTCATCTCCGATACCCATGGCCTGCTGAGGGACGAGGCTGTCGCCCGCCTCGACGGCTCGGACCTGATTATCCATGCCGGCGATATCGGCGCCACCGCGGTAATTGCCGAACTGGAACAGATCAGCCCCGTGCAGGCCATCCGCGGCAACGTGGACCGCGGTGCCTGGGCAAAAGCCTTTCCGGACACCCGGGTCATCGAGGTGGAAGGCCAGCGCATTTACGTCATCCACAACCTCGGCGAGCTGGACATCGACCCGCCGGCCTCGGGGTTCCGCGTGGTGATTTCCGGGCATTCGCACATGCCGAAGTGCGAAGAACGCGACGGTGTTCTGTATCTCAATCCCGGCAGTGCCGGTCCGAGACGGTTCCGCTTGCCGGTTGCGGTCGCCACGCTGCGACTTGCCCGCGCGACGGTTTCTGCCGAGATCCACCGGCTGGACGTATGACAGGGTCTTCCGACGCCGGGGACAGGCAAACCACACCAGGCGTGGCGTGGGACTTCCGCACACAGCAGCTGACCCGCGAGAAGCTGCGGGCATCGCTTTTCGCCGACGCCGACGCCATGCGCTTTGCCGATGTCATCCGGGAGTGGCAGGACAACCGGGCGTTTCGGGCCTTCTGGACAGCGGCGCTACGCACGCTGCCGTTCGAGGCCTACTGCTTCGAAGTGCCGCCGCTCACGCGCGATACGCTCGACAGACCCTTCGAGTGTGTCCTGGTGGAAAGCCCCGCGCTCGCGCGCACCGCGCCCGACCCGGCGCCGTTCGCGGAGCACTTCCAGCACAACCCCGGGTGTCAGGCTGTCGTTTTCGAGAACCTCGGGCGCGATGCCGTGCTGGTTGCGCCCTGCCCGCGCGGCGACCCGCAGTCTTATACCCATCTGGCGGCCTTTGTGCACCGCGCACCCCTGTCGCAGGTCGGGGAGCTGTGGCGCGTGACTGCCGAGGCGCTGGAGACGCGCCTGGGCGATGTGCCTGTGTGGCTGAGCACCGCCGGACTCGGTGTCTACTGGCTGCACATTCGCCTTGATTCGCGCCCCAAGTACTACCGGCACCGCCCCTATGCCGATGCCGGCCTGTTCCGTGCGGGCTGATGCGACAAACTCGCGCGCTACACTCAATACCGCCGGCGCTGTGTTGTAAACTCGGCAGAAGCACCCGGCGCACTACCGCCGCCGGGCAGACACGGGATACAGACACATGAACAAACCCTTGCTGGTGATATTCCCGACGGCCGGCGCGGCATGAGCGCGACACCGACCGTCGGCCTCGCTCTCGGCAGCGGCGCATCGCGGGGATGGGCCCACATCGGCATTCTGGCGGCGCTGTCCGAACACGGCATCGACCCGAGTGTCATCTGCGGCACCTCCATCGGCGCCCTGGTAGGGGCGTCCTATGTTGCCGGCAACCTGGACAAGCTCGAGGCATGGACGCGCTCGCTGACCATGCTGGAAACCGCGAAGTTTTTCGAAATCAACGCCTCACTGCGAGGGTTTGTGCGCACCGAACGACTGCACGAGTTTATCAACGGGCACGTCGCCGGCGACTCGCTGAGCATCGAGGGCCTGGAAAAACGCTTCGCTGCGGTAGCCACGGATCTGGAGACCGGCAGAGAGGTGTGGTTCACCGAGGGCCCGGTCGTCGAGGCGGTCTGGGCATCCATATCCTTGCCCGGGCTGTTTCCCGCCATCCGCAACGAACAGCGCTGGCTGGTCGACGGCGGACTGGTAAATCCGGTGCCGGTATCGGTGTGCCGGGCGCTGGGAGCCGAGGTGGTTATCGCGGTCAACCTCAATGGCGATATCGTCGGCAAGCACCTCACCAAGCACAAAACCCCGCCGAAGAGCAGCTCCGGTATCGGCGCGAAGATCACCGACATGGTCAGGGAATATGCGAGTGCCTTTGCGCCCAGCGAGAAGGAGAGCGAGCAGTACCCCGGCCTGTTCGACGCCATAGCCAGCTCTGTCAACATTATCCAGGACAGGATTACCCGCAGCCGTATGGCCGGAGACCCGCCCGATATACTGCTGTCGCCCAAATTGTCGAAGATCGGCCTGCTGGAGTTCTACCGTGCCAGCGAAACCATCGATGAGGGCCGGCGCTGCGCCGAAAGAGTGTTGCCGGATATCATGCGCCTGCTGGAGACGGACTGACGCACGGTGGCCGCAGCCGATGGCGCCCGTCACAAGCCGAGGATGTAGACGCCGCGCGCTTCGCGTATCATTCAGGCGCAACGGAGCAGGCAGTCAGGAACAGACCACATGAAGTACAAAACCGTCGTCCCGCCTAAAGTCGTCATGCAGACAAGCCCCGGGCAACGGATCTTCCGGGTAGCGCTGTTGATTGCCGCGTTTGCGCTGGCCACCTGGTTAAGCTACGACTACGGGCGCAGACACGCACCGACCGACGGGTACGCCACTGTCACGCGGGACCCGGAATCCGGCGAGCGTATCGCGGCACTGGAACAGGAACGCGACAAACTCAAGCAGCGGGTTGCGAAACTCGAGCAGGATGTCCAGGCCAGCCGACAGGCGCTCGAAGCCGCGCGGGTCGGGGTCAGGATGCGGGAGCAGGCAAACAGCGCGCAGCCCGAGGCACCACAGGCCGAGGCGACGCCGGCGGACACGACGCCCGCTGAGGCGGCACCGGCCGCTGTAGCACCCGCGGCGGCCAGTGCGCCCGAGGCGGACGACCAGCTGACACTGGGCGATGTCCGCATAGAGCCCACCGAGTCCGGCAACCGCTTCCGGTACAGCTTTTCCGTGGCCTACCCGGGCGACACCACAAAACGCATCGTCGGCACCATCTGGATTGCGGTAAACGGCCTGTCTCACGGTGAACCGAAGCGGCTTTCTCTCAAGGGCATTTCCGCCGAGCGGCGCGCCTTCGTGAAAATGAGCCTGCAGGGACAACAGACTGTCGAGGGCGAAGTGACCCTGCCGCCGGACTTCAGCCCCAAAAACATGGTCATCGAGGCAAAACCCTACGATGAGCGCTACCAGGGAGCCAGCGGCAAATTCGACTGGGTGGCAGGCGGCTGACAGGGCCTGCCGGGCAACGCCACTCGCCACCGGTACAACTATACCTTCGGCCAGCGGGCGCGCTCCGACGGGGCAGACCAGCGCGCCCACCGACCTGCATTGGTCTTTGCCCTGAAGTCTTGATAGTCTGAGTGTCACAAAACCCGGTAGAAGGTCGACATGACGAGCAGCCTGGCCAAGGTCCTTTTCATTGGTATTGACGCGGCAGACAAGGATCTTATCCTGCAATGGTCCCGGGCAGGCGACCTGCCGCATCTCAACAAGCTTCTGGAAACCGCCGCCTGGGGCGTCACCCACAGCCCCACCGGCCTGTACGTGGGCGCCATCTGGCCATCTTTCTACACTGCCGTTTCTCCCGCCAGACATGCCCGCTACTGCTATGAACAGCTGCAGCCGGGCAGCTATGACATCAAGCGATTTTCCACACGCGAGGTAAAGCACGCGCCCTTCTGGGAGGCCCTGGACCGCGCGGGCAAGCGGGTCGCGGTAATCGATGTGCCCAAGACCTATCCCAGTGAGCTGTCCGGCGGGGTGCATATCGTCGACTGGGGCAGCCACGATCCCGACCCCGCCGGGTTCTGCGCGTGGCCGGAAGCCCTGGGCGCAGACATCGAGCGGCGCTTCGGTGTCGAGACCATGCACAACTGCAACGCGTTTCGCACCACGGGCGAGGAATTCAGGGATTTCCGTGATCACCTGGTCCGGCGCGTGCGCAAGAAGACCGAGCTGAGCGCCTGGTGCCTCGAACAGGGCAACTGGGATTGCCTGCTGACCGTGTTCAGCGAGAGCCATTGCGTCGGCCACCAGTGCTGGCACCTGCACGACGCCGAGCATCCGAAACATGACCCGCAGTTTGTCGCTGTCGCCGGCGATCCCCTCAAGGCGGTATACCAGGCGATTGATGAAGGCATCGGTGAATTGCTGCAAAAGGCCGGCGATGACACGCACGTGATGGTGTTTGCCAGCCACGGCATGGGACCGCACTATGATGCAACGTTCATGCTCGATGATATTCTGCGCCGCCTCGAAGGCGAGCCAGCATATCGAAAACGGGCGTCTCTGGTTCCGGTGGCGACCGCGCTATGGAAACTGCTGCCGCAAAAGTTTCGCAATATGGCAAGTCCCTTGCGCAAAAAGGCAAGGATGAGCCTCGGCGTGGACAAGGACCACCGTCTAGACACACGCAGAAGCTTCAAAACGCCCAATAACGATGCGTATGGCGCCATCCGGGTCAACCTGGCGGGCAGAGAACCAAGGGGACTGGTATCACCCGGGAAAGAGTACGACGAGTTCTGCGAAACGCTTGCCGGGGATCTGATGGACTTCATCAACATAACTACGGGCGAG
>JASFNS010000060.1:0-8465 GCA_050116915.1 Thiogranum sp.
CACTGGTGAGCGCAAAACCCGCCAGCAGCAGGTACAGGCCACCCAGCTGCCAATGCGGGTAGGCGGACGTCCGGACCGTGCCCGTGTACAGGTGGTGCCCACCGGCATACAGGGTCAGTCCGGCGAGGATATAGAGTGCTGCTTCGGCCATTGTTCAGGTTAGATGCAATAATGATGCCCGGGACATACCGTAGGTTGTTAGCGGTGGGTTTTCCATTTAATTTAAGTTTATTGGAGTGTTATCGCCACCATAGAGAAAGTTCCGGAACATAGGTGACCACCATGAGCCAGAGCAGCATCAAGCCCAGGAACGGGACTGTGGCGCGGAACAGGCTGAGCACCGGTTTTTCGAAGCGCTGACTGGCGATAAACAGGTTGATGCCCACCGGTGGGGTCGAGTAGCCGATTTCCAGATTGGCGAGGAAAATGATGCCCAGGTGCACCGGGTCCACGCCGAAGCGCTGTGCCAGGGGCAGGAGCAGCGGCACGATGACCACGGTCGCCGAGAAGATATCCATCATTGCACCCACGGCGAGCAGGAATATATTCAGTATTATCAGAAACTTGAGCGGACTATCCACGCTCGTCTGCATCCACTCCAGCAGTTTCATGGGCAGCTGGGCGTCGATCATAAGGTTGGTCAGGCCCATCGCCACGCCGAGAATGATGAGGATACTGCCTACCAGTACCGCGGTGTCAGCCAGCAGCGCGGTCAGTTGCTTTTTGAGGGCTATGGATTTATGCACCAGTGCCTCGAGCACCAGCACGTACATTGCGGTGCAGGCCGCCGCTTCGCTGACGGTGACATAGCCGCCGAAAATACCCACGATGATCAGAACAGGCAACAGGATGTCGCCGAACGCCGAGCGCACCGCGCGCAGCGCCACGCGCCAGGCAAATGCATGGTGCCGGACGTTGAAACGCTTGCCCATGATGGCGGCATAGATGCCCAGCATGACCATCAGCACGGTACCGGGGAGAATACCGGCGAGAAACAGCTCGTCGATATTCACGCCGGAAACGATGCCGTACAAAAGGATCGCCAGGCTGGGGGGGAACAGCAGCCCCAGAGAGCCCGATGTGGTCAACAACCCCAGATTGAAGCGTTCCGGGTAATGGACCTTGTTCAGCACCGGGTACAGCAGCCCTCCGAGCGCCAGTATGGTGACACCGGAGGCGCCGGAAAAAGACGTGAAGAAAGCACAGGCGGCGATCGCCACGATCGCCAGCCCGCCGGGCAGCCATCCGAGCAGGGCATTGAACAGCCGGATCAGCCGTTGCGGCGCGCCGCCGGCAGCCAGCACAACGCCGGCGAAAGTGAACAGCGGGATGGTGGTGAGGTTGGGCGAGGTTGCCAGGCGGTTGAGTTCGACGATCAGCAGCGCCGGATCCAGGCCGCTATGGTGGGCATAAAGCAGGCCCACCGCGCCGAGCACGGCAAACAACGGCAGGCCGAACAGTGCCAGCCCTACCAGCAGGATTGTTGCGGCTATCATGTGTCCTGGTCCGGCCCCAGCAGCACCGCAAGCAGGTACTGCAGGGTCAACAGTCCGAAGCCGACTGGAATGACCAGGCCGGTCAGTACCAGCCAGCGTTCGTTTTCGGGCGCATACAGCCAGGCGTCGCTCCAGTAACGAATGGCCGCGTCGGCGAGAAGCAGGCACACCAGGGCGGCGAGGGCACGCATCGGCCGGTACAGGCGGCCCAGAGCGCGAGCGGACAGGAAGCTGCAGGCGACATCGATGCGGATGTGCCGGTCGCGCTCCAGCGCCAGCGCGGCGCCGAAGAACATGACATACAGAACCAGGTAGCGGCTGAGCGTTTCAGCCGTGACGAAACCGGCATCGAAAAGGTTGCGTGCGACGACCTGCAGCAACGCCAGCAGCAGCAACAGCAGCAGGCTACCGGCCGCCAGCCAGGTTTCCACCTGTATCAACAATGCGCGAAGTCTGGTTACCAACTGCACAATCGGCACATCGATGCAGCCCTCAGTTTCCGCCTGCCTGGGTGGCGCGGTAGCGATCCAGCAGCGTGCGGGTTCTGTCAAACAGTTGTGCGGGAATATAGTCCTTCCTGATAAGTTCCGCGGCGGCGCGATCGCGCAGGTCCTGCAATGCCTCATCGCTCATGCCCTCGCCGGGCTCGACAAACGTCAGGCCATGTTCCTTGAGTGTGGTGAGGCTCTTGCGGTTGTCGATGCGTGTCGCGGCAATGAGCTTTTCCCCGGTTTCCCGGCCGGTGGCACTGAGCAGGGTTTGCAGGTCTTCAGGCAAGGACGCATAGAAGCGCTGGCTGACAATCAGGCCGCCAATACCGTCAGTCAAGGGGACGGTGCTGACATAGGGTGTCTTGGTGAACCATTGCAGCGCGATCGCTCCCAGCGGCGGCGCATAGACGGTGTCGATGAGTCCGGTCGACAGACTGGTGTAGACATCGATAATCGACAACGGAATAGGGGAAATACCGCTGGCATCGAAAAATGCCTGGCCCATGGGATCGCCCTGCCAGAGCCAGACACGGCTCGACTTCATGTCGTCGAGCGAACGGATCGGCTGCTTCGAAAAGATGTGCACGAAGCCCACCTCCATCCAGCCCAGCAGTTCATAGCCGTTTTTCTCGAAACCCGTGCGGAACTGCGGCATGAACTCGCCGCGCACGTAGTCGATTTCGTCGGTATTGCGAAACAGGAAGGGCAGTTCCATAACCCGTGCCGGCGAATACATGCGGCCGATACCGTAGCCGGTGAATGCGCCGCCCTGCAACTGGTTGAAGCGCATCTTCTTCAGAACCTCGGGTTCATCACCCTGGACGCCGCCGGGGTAGAATTTGAAGCCGATGCGCCCGTTGCTTTTCGCGCGCAACTCCTTGTCCCAGTCATGGAGCAGATTCACCCATGTGGAGCCCGGTGGTGCCAGCGTCGCGAACTTGATGATGTATTCGGGTGCCGCCCGAGCGCCGGCCGAGAACAGCAGGAGTCCCAGCAGCAGCCAACAACGGCCTGAAAGATTTGTGAGCATCATCCGTCTCCCTCAGAACCAGTCGTTTTGCCGCTCGAGCAGAATTCGGGCACGCTGACGGGCAATCTGGTTGGCCAGCGCCATTTCCGGAAAAGTACCGGGCGGCGCATCTTTGACGGTAATCAGCAGACGGCGGAACGCATCCACGTTCAGCCGCTGACGCTCGAGATATTCGGCTTGCAGTACGTCGACAATCAGCAGTTTCCCCTGTGTCACCGCGCGTGCCAGCGCAAAATTCTGCTCCGACTTGGCATAGTCGCCCCCCAGCATGGGCGCGCGTCCTCCGTAATACACGCCGTAGAAGATGTAGGCGCCACCGTAATAATAGTCTGGATCGAGTTCCTGCACGCGATGCATGAGGCGTTCGCTGCTGGCGAGCTGGGCAATCCGGGCGGGATCGGTGCGGTTGAGGTCGATCTGTTTGGCCCAGTTGGAGGCTGTCCAGAACAACGCAGGGACCGCCTTCCTGGTTAGCCTGGCAAGCGCCGCGTCAAGTTCCTCAGGGTTGGTGCGCGAGACGTCAAGCTTGAGGCCCATTGTGCGCAGGGCGCGTACACCGTACTGCACACCGCGGGCATACAGCGCAGTGGCACGTTCCGGGTCGCGAAGCTCGACGAAACCGTAGGCATAACCGTAAAAGGCCTGCGCCGCGTTCGTCAGCAACACCTGGTTGTGGGGATCTTCGACAATCAGGCCTTCGATCAACTTGATGTTGGCGGGAATCGCGGTTTCCGCCAGCGTCAGGTCCGTTTCACGGTTCATGGCGTCGATGCTGCCGTCCATGACGGACTCCGAGGTCCGTGCAACCATCTGGCCCATGCTGCAGCCGCCCAGCCAGGGGAGTAACAGGGCAAATAACAGGGTTCTTCTCACCATGTGCAATCTCATCGTCGACATCCTATACAAGGCCCCACATTGCGAGTGAACGCGGGGCTAGGTCAATAGCTTTTCCAGAATACGCCGGTACATGGCGGATAACAGTTCCAGGTCTTCCACCGAGACACATTCGTTGACCTGGTGAATTGTTGCGTTGATCGGGCCGAGTTCCACGACCTGTGCGCCGGTGGGCGCGATAAAGCGCCCGTCCGAGGTGCCGCCGCTGGTGGAAAGCTCGGTTTGGATCCCGGTGAGCTCGCGGATGGCGTCGCGGGCGGCGGCAACCAGTTCACCCGCGGGTGTCAGGAACGGCTCGCCGGACAGGCGCCAGTCCAGGCTGTAGTCCAGCTGGTGTTTATCGAGCACCGCATGCACCCGCTCGCGAATGCCGGGGGCGTCGAGCTGGGTGGAGTAACGCAGGTTGAACATCAGTTGCAGTTCGCCGGGTACAACATTTTCCGCACCGGTTCCCGCGTGGATATTCGATACCTGGAAGCTGGTGGGAGGAAAGAACTCGTTGCCCTGGTCCCACTCGATGGCCGTCAGCTCCGCCAGCGCCGGCGCACAGCGGTGGATCGGGTTGCTGGCCAGCTGCGGGTAAGCCACGTGGCCCTGCTTCCCGCGAACGGTCAGTTTGCCATTTAGCGAACCGCGGCGGCCGTTCTTGATGACATCGCCGAGGCGCTCGCGACTCGATGGCTCTCCCACCAGGCACAGGTCGATGATTTCGCCGCGGGTTTGCAGATGCTCCACGACCTTGACGGTGCCGTCGATTGACGGGCCCTCCTCGTCGCTGGTAACCAGAAAAGCAACCGAGCCCCGGTGGGCAGGATACTGTGCGATGAATGCCTCGCAGGCGGTAACCATGGCCGCCAGTGAGCCTTTCATATCGGCTGCGCCGCGCCCATACAACAGCCCCCCGCGCACCTCGGGTGTGAAGGGGTCGCATGACCATTGGTCGCGTGGCCCGGGCGGGACCACATCGGTATGACCGGCGAACACCAGCAGCGGGGCGCTGTCACCGCGGCGCGCCCACAAATTGCTCACCTCGCCGAACGGCAGGCTTTCGCAGCGAAAGCCGATCGCTGCCAGGCGCTCGCGCATGATTGCCTGACAGCCGGCATCATCGGGCGTCACCGAGGCGCGGCTGATCAGCTGTTTGGCGAGTTCCAGGGTTGCGGACATGCGCTGTAGTCTACTTGGTTTGTGCCGCTGGCAATAGTTGTGCGCCGGGCGCCGCCGCAGCCTGTGTGCGGCGCACGGCGGCGCTCAGAACAGCGCGGCGTATTCGTCGGCCGTGAAACCGACGACGCGCCGCCCGCCAACGTCGAGTACCGGGCGCTTGATGATCCCGGGATTGTCCTGCATGCACTGCAGGGCGGACGCCCGGTCAATATGCTCGCGCGTGGCCTGCGGTAGTTTGCGCCACAGCATACCGCGCCGGTTGAGCAGGGTTTTCCAGCCGAGTTCCCGCTCCCAGGCTGTGAGCAGTTTGCTATCGAGTCCCGCCTTGCGGAAATCGTGAAAGCGATACTCGACGCCGTGCTCGTCCAGCCAGCGCATGGCCTTCTTCATGGTGTCGCAGTTCCTGATGCCGTAAATGGTGACCATGGTCAGGCGTTTCAGATATCCCTGAGAAGCTCGTTGATGCCGACCTTGCCACGGGTTTTTTCATCGACCTTTTTCACGATAACCGCGCAGTACAGGCTGTACTTTCCGTCCTTGGAGGGCAGGTTGCCGGAGACCACCACCGAGCCCGCGGGGACCCGGCCGTAAATGACCTCGTCTTTCTCGCGGTCGTAGATGCGGGTGCTCTGGCCGATATAGACGCCCATGGAAATGACCGAACCCTCTTCGACGATCACGCCCTCGACGACTTCGGAGCGCGCGCCGATAAAACAGTTGTCTTCGATAATGGTCGGCGCGGCCTGCACCGGTTCGAGCACACCGCCGATTCCGACCCCGCCGGAGAGGTGGACGTTCTTGCCGATCTGCGCGCAGGAACCCACCGTCGCCCAGGTGTCGACCATGGTGCCGCTGTCCACGTAGGCGCCGATATTCACGTAGGAGGGCATCAACACAACGCCGGAGGCGACATAGGCGCCATAGCGCGCCGTTGCCGGGGGCACGATCCGCGCCCCGCCGGCGCGAAATTCGCGGGCGTTGTAGTCCGCGTACTTTGAAGGCACCTTGTCGTAATAGTTGGTAAAACCACCTTTGAGGAATTCGTTGTCCTGAATCCGGAACGACAGCAGTACGGCTTTCTTCAGCCAGTCATTGACCACCCAGCCGCCGTTTTTCTTCTCGGCCACGCGCGCCTCGCCGCTGTCGAGCATGCGTATGGCTTCCAACGTGGCCTCCTTGACGTGGGTTTCGACGCTGCGTGGCGTGATGTCGGCGCGGCGTTCAAAGGCTTCTTCGATGGTGGCCCGCAAGTCACTCATTATCATTCTCCTGATGCAGATGTTTCCAGAAAGGCGCGAATCCGCCATGCCGCTTCGATACACTCGTCCACGGAAGCGACCAGCGCCATGCGTACGTGCCCGCGGCCGGGGTTGCCGGCGGCGGTCTCGCGCGACAGGTATCGGCCCGGCAGAACCACCACGTTCTGCGCTTCCAGCAAGCGGCGTGAAAAGCTTTCGTCGTCGATCGGCGTGCGCGGCCACAGGTAAAAGGCGCCCGCAGGTGCTGAAACCTCGAGCACCGGGGCCAGTATATCGGTAACGGCGGTAAATTTTTCCCGGTAGAGACGCCGGTTTTCCGCGACGTGCCGTTCATCGCGCCAGGCGCGGATACTGGCGTCCTGGGTCGCGGGGGGCATGGCGCACCCGTGGTAGGTGCGGTAGCGGAAAAACGCATCGATCAACCCGGCGTCACCGGCCACAAAGCCCGAGCGCAGGCCCGGCACGTTGGAGCGTTTGGACAGGCTGTGGACAACCAGGCAGCGGCGATAACTGTCGTTGCCCATGGCCGCCGCGGCCTGTAACAGGCCCGGCGGCGGCGCGTTCTCATCGCGGTAGATTTCGGAGTAGCATTCATCCGCAACGATGACAAAGTCATGGCGTTCGGCGCGTTCGATCAGCGCCTGCAGGGTCGCCACGTCGATCACCGCCCCGGTCGGGTTGCCGGGCGAACAGATATACAGCAACTGGCAGCGGTCCCACGCGTCGTCGTCGATGGCATCGAACGCGGGCAGATAGCCGCTTTCGGCGTCGGTGTTTATAAAGTAAGGTTCCGCACCGGCGAGGAATGCGGCTCCTTCATAGATCTGATAAAAGGGATTTGGCATCATGACCAGCGGTTTGCCGGCGCGGTCGACAAGGCACTGGGCGATGGCGAACAGGGCTTCGCGGCTGCCATTTACCGGCAATACCTGGCGCACGGGATCGAGGCTGCCCGGCGGCAGCCGGAAACGCTGCCCCAGCCAGTCGACGATGGCCACACGCAGGGCCTCGCTGCCGCGCGTCGCGGGGTAGTGCGAAAGGCCGTGCAGGTGTTCGATCAGTGCTTCGGCGATGAACCCCGGGGTCGGGTGCCGCGGTTCCCCGATCGACAGGTGTATCGGCGCGAGCCCCGCGGGAGGCGTGGCGCCGGCGTGTAACTTCCCGAGGCGCTCGAAGGGGTACGGCTGGAGACGAGCCAGGTCTGGGTTCATTAAGGACAACGAAGCTGGATAATAAAAACCAAAGTATACGGAAACTCATGAAGCGCTCCAATCACCGATTCCTGCCGATTCTCAGCCTGCTGGTGACAGCGACGCTCTGGGGCCTGGTCTGGTACCCTCTGCGCAAGCTCGACGCCCAGGGCATGGACGGCTTGTGGGTGTCGTTGGTGAGCTATGCCGGCGCATTGCTGCTGGGTTCGCGCTGGCTATGGCGCAGTCGCGCGGACTGGCGTGACAGCGGCCTGCTGCTCGCCTTGATGGCGATCGGCGTGGGCTGGTGCAACGTCGCTTTTATCCTGGCGGTGCTGGACGGAACGGTGGTGCGGGTGCTGCTGCTGTTCTACCTGTCGCCGCTGTGGGCGGTGATATTGGGCTGGCTGCTGCTCGGTGAGCACCCCGGCTACCAGGGGCTGATCGTGTTTGTCCTGGCAATCACCGGTGCGGTTACCATGCTGTGGGATCCGGCCATCGGTTTGCCCTGGCCGCGCGGCGACGCGGACTGGCTGGCGGTGTCGTCCGGATTTTCGTTCGCCTTCGCCAACGTCATGGTGCGCAAGATGCACGCCGTTTCGTTGCAGAGCAAGTCGGCTGCCAACTGGCTGGGCGTGGTGCTGGTGGCGGGCGCCTGGATACTGGCGGCGAACCAACCCGTGCCTGTGGTGAGCTATCCGGTCTGGGCCGGCGCGGTGCTGCTGGGCTGGTTCGGCTTCCTGATTATGACAGTTACGGTGATCTACGGTGTCACCCATATGCCGCTGCACCGCTCGGCGGTCATTCTGTTGTTCGAACTGGTGGTCGGCGCGGTATCCGCGCTGCTGCTGACCGACGAACAGGTATTGCCCCGGGAATGGCTTGGCGGTGGGCTGATTCTCATGGCTGCTTATCTGGCCGCCCATGCACAGGTCGGG
>JASFNS010000061.1:0-8396 GCA_050116915.1 Thiogranum sp.
CACTACAGCTCCGGCGATCCGGACGAGGGGTGTGCGGCCCACGGATCCGATACCGCGGCGGCGGCGCGTGCCGGGCTGGAACGGCTGCGCGGTTTTCAGCAGGCGGTGCAGAACAGCCACTGCTGTGGCGCCTCCATCGACCTGCTGTTGATCGGGCTGGATACCGACACCGATGCCATCCGCGTGCACGCGGCCGACGGTGATGGTGCCATCGATCCGCAACGCTACATCGATGCGCGCGACCTGTATGACACAACCCGGCGGTTGTCCGCGCAGCAGGCGCAGGAAGGTATCGACAAGGCAGTGCGCGAGGCCGCGCCCGGCGTGCCCGCGGGCATGCAAAGCCTGATGGCCCGCTTGCTCGAACACAACCTGTCACAAATCGATTACGTGCGCAGCTTCCACGGCGAGCGCTACCGGGATATCGGTCACGCCGAGCGGTTCATCGGTGCCGGCAAGGGTTTCGAGGAAGTGCAACTGCGTAATCTGACCTATTTCGCCTACCTCGATACCGTCGAGGAGGCCGCGCCCGACCTGGACGTCGGTGTGAAGATTTTTTCCCGGCTGAACGTCGCCCACGGGCTGCCCGTCCCGGTGGTAGTGCGCTACGACTACCAGGGCCATGTGCCCGGCGCCCGCGAGCGCGCGGTCGAGCGGTGCCGGCGGGTGGCACAGGCCATGGCCGCCCGCTATGGCGACCTCATCGACCGCGGTCTGCTGCACACGCTCATGCTGGTTCGCGACTATGCCGCCGACGGTCGTATCGAAGTACTGGGCTGTTCGCTGGATGGCGAGACAACAGGGGAGGCGCACTGATGAAGATATGTCAGGTGGAACGGCCGCTGGTGGCGACCAACCGCATCCCCGGCCTGGAGCACAGGCACATGCAGGTGGTGCGTGACGGCAGTGCCATGCTGGTGGCGGTGGATGCGGTCGGCTGCATCCCCGGCGACTGGGTGATCTGCGTGGGCAGCTCGGCGGCGCGCGAAGCCGCGGGCAGCAAGGAATACCCGAGCGATCTGACCATCGTCGGCATCATCGACCACTGGCCGCCGGAACAGGCGCAGGGTTGAGGCGCGACCGATGGATATCCTGCAGGTCGAGGCGCCACTGGTATGCACCCGCCGGGCGCGCGGACTGAAGCAGACCAGCCTGCGGGTGTTGCGCGACGCCAGGGGCACGCGGTATGTGGCGGTGGACCCGGTGGGTGCGCGCGAGGGCAACTGGGTGTTCACGGTAAGTGGTTCGGCGGCGCGCTACGCCTGTGGCGACTTCGGGGTTTTTACCGACCTCACCATCGGCGGAATCATCGATTACTGGGAGGCCGGGGCGAGCACCTCGGGCGGCCCGGATAGCGAGAGTAAAGCACGGGGTGAGGCAACCCCGAAGCAGGAAACAACGTAAGCAGGAGACACGAACATGGCAAATGAAACTTTCGGTATCGCACTGGGAATGATCGAGACCCGCGGACTGGTGCCCGCCATCGAGGCGGCGGACGCCATGACCAAGGCCGCGGAGGTACGTCTGATCGGACGCGAATTCGTGGGCGGCGGCTATGTGAGCGTGCTGGTACGCGGCGAAACCGGCGCGGTGAACGCCGCGGTGCGTGCCGGCGCCGACGCCTGCGAGCGTGTCGGTGACGGCCTGGTCGCCGCACACATCATTGCCCGCCCGCACCGCGAGGTCGAGCCGGTATTGGGTAACAACTAAGACGCAGTAATTTTTTCAATTCTGACGACGGAGACACAAAGATGGCAAACGAAAACTACGGTATTGCACTGGGAATGATCGAAACCCGCGGGCTGGTGCCCGCTATCGAGGCGGCGGACGCCATGACCAAGGCCGCGGAGGTACGTCTGATCGGACGCGAATTCGTCGGCGGCGGTTATGTCACCGTGCTGGTGCGCGGTGAGACCGGCGCGGTCAACGCGGCCGTGCGTGCCGGGGCCGATGCCTGCGAGCGCGTGGGTGACGGTCTGGTTGCCGCACACATCATTGCCCGCCCGCACCGCGAAGTGGAGCCGGTTCTTCCGACCGGCGGCGCGTCGTCTGCGGCAGCGGCGGCCTGATCCATCCGTTAGCAACTCTCTACGTAACAGGAGATTCCAGCCATGGCCAGTGACACCTACGGTATTGCGCTCGGCATGATTGAAACCCGCGGGCTGGTGCCCGCCATCGAGGCGGCGGACGCCATGACCAAGGCCGCGGAGGTGCGTCTGATCGGACGCGAATTCGTCGGCGGCGGTTATGTCACCGTGCTGGTGCGCGGTGAGACCGGCGCGGTCAACGCGGCCGTGCGTGCCGGGGCCGATGCCTGCGAGCGCGTGGGCGACGGCCTGGTCGCGGCGCATATCATCGCCCGCCCGCATCGCGAGGTCGAACCCGCGCTCGGGGGTGAGAACGCCATGGCCGGTAATCGTCCTGCGCGCAGCTGAGTGAGCGCACGGGTATAGAGCAACAGAGGGTTCCGTCGTCATGATGCAGAGATCTTCCGATCAACGCGTGCTCGGTTACCTCGGTCGGGCGCTGAGCCTGGAGTTCAGTGCGGTTCAGCAGTACAGCACCCAGGCGCGGCTGGTCGCGACCTGGGGGCTGGCCGAACCTGCCGCGCGGCTGCGCGACGAAGCCACCGAGGAGATGGGCCACGTAGAACGGGTTATCTCACGCATGCTGGCACTGGGCGTGGCGCCCAACGCCTCTACCCTGCGTCCGGTACAGCTCGGACAGGATTTGCAGGCGTTGCTGCGCCACGACCAGGCGCTGGAGCACGAGCTCGTGCGCCTGTACGACGACGCAACCCGGTACTGCGTGGGTCAGGGCGACCCTGACAATCGACTGTTTTTCGAAACGCTCCTCGAGGAAGAAAAGGCTCACGGACGTGAGCTGGACCGCTGGCTCGAGGAGATCGAGCGACCCGGCGCCTCGTCCCCCGTACAGCAGCGCGCCACCTTTTAACGGAGACACGCAATGAGCAAGCAGTGGCAGGAACGCAAACGTCCCAACCGCCTGGAACGGCGGTATGAATTCCCGGACTATCCCGCGCTGCGTGATTTTCTCGATCATGCTGCGGAACTGTCCGAACGCGACGGCCTGTATCCGGACATCGGATTCGGCCGCGATTACGCCAACATCACCATTCACGCCGAAGAAGGCGCGGATACGCTGGGCGATCCCCAGCGCCGGTTTGCCGAACAGCTGGATGCCCTCTATCCCGGCCACGCGACCCACTGAGAGCGACCGCCATGGCCGTGATTGCACTGGTCGGCAATAAAGGGGGGGCAGGCAAGACGACACTGGCGGTGAATCTCGCTACCACCCTGGCCCGAAACGACCCGACCGTGGTGTTCGATGCCGATCCCCAGGGCTCGGCGTTGCAGTGGCAGCGTATATCCGGGTCGCATGCCGATCCCAGGGTGATCGACACGGCAAGGAGGCTCGAGGAGGCATTCCGACGGGATGCAGAAGGCTTCGGGCATATCGTTATCGATTGTCCACCGTCGGTGCACGCGCCGCAGACCCACACGGCGCTGGAACTCAGTGATATCGCGCTGATACCCGTGCAGCCTTCGCCGCTTGATCTGTGGGCAACGGTGCATATCGAACAGGCCATTGAACGGGCGCGCGAGACCAACCCCGGTCTGAGGGCGCTGCTGGTGATCAACCAGCTCGAACCGCGCACCCGGTTGTCGCGCCTGATTCGCCAGGCCCTGGCGGAGCTCGAATTGTCGGCCGCCGAAACGGCGATTCGCCGACGCGCCGTGTATCGCGCCAGTGTGCTGGAGGGGAAGAGTGTGTTCGACATGGGGCGCAGTGGTGAGGCCGCTGCCGCCGAGATCCAGAACCTGATCAGTGAGGTGTTCATAGCATGACCGCGAACGACAAAACCGGCCAGAAGCTGGTCGACTCCATGCGCAAGACCAAGGCAGCCGCTGCAGACAGGGCCGGCGCGGCGAAGTCCGGCGCTGCGGCATCGCCGCAGAAAAGCGTCCGACCGCAGGCAAAAAAGAAGGCCGCCGCCAGGCGATCTCCGAATGCCTCCCGCAAACGCGCTGGTGACCCCTATCAGAGCGGGCGCCGTATCTGGCCCGACTGACAACGCGACCGCAGGCCGTTACCCGAGGGGAGTCGATACATGACCATGGAACAGCTCAACGCAGTGGTTGCCGCCTTGCCGCTGCTCTCCGCCGTGTCGATACAGCTGCTTGGCGCGCGTCTCGGGCGCGGTGTCGCCCGCCTGAGCGTGGGCGCCGCGACCATGACCTTTGCGCTGACTGCCGTGGTGTTGTACGCCGCAGTCGTCCACGGGGCCGGAGGCCAGGTCGCGCTGGCCGGGTCGTGGGGCATTCTGCTGTTTGATCCGCTGAGCTCGCTGATGGCGGTGGTCATCGCCGGTATCAGCCTGATCGTGCACATCTACTCGGTGCGTTACATGGCCGAAGAGGCCGGCTATGCGCGCTTCTTTGTACTGCTTGACCTCATGACCGCCACGCTGCTGGTGATGGTCGCCGCGGGCGACCTGATCACGCTGCTGATTGCCTGGCACCTGATCGGGGTGCTGCTGTATTTTCTGCTCGGCCAGGACACCCGCAGCCACTCTGCCCATCGCTATGCCCTCTGGACGCTGATCACCTATCGCATCGGCGATCTGCCGCTGGTGCTGGCGGCCGGTTTGCTGTATTCCGTCTACGGCACCTGGTCGCTGCCCGAGATCTTTGCGCGCATCGCTGACGGCCCGCCAGCGCACAGCGTTTTCGGTCTGCCGCTGGCGGAACTGGTTGCCGGTCTGGTGGCGGTCGCCGCCTTCGCGCGCTCGGCGCAGTTCCTGCTTCACACCTGGCTGCCCTACACCATGGGTGGCCCGACGCCGGTATCCGCCCTGATGCATGCCGGGATCGTCAATGCGGGCGGCTTTCTCATCAACCGCTTCGCACCCGTGTTCGTGCACACCGAAGGGGTGTTGCCCTGGGTATTCATCGTCGGCCTGGTCACCGCACTGATCGGCTCGACCCTCATGCTGACCCAGAACGACATCAAAAAATCACTCGGCTATTCGACCATGGGGCAGATGGGTTTCATGATCATGGAGTGCGGCGTCGGCGCCTTCTCGCTGGCGATCTTTCATCTCATCTCCCACGGACTGTTCAAGGGAACGCTGTTTCTGGGCGCCGGCGGTGTCATCAACGCCGCGCGCAAGGATGACGGGGTTCCCAAGGACGAGCTCTACACCTTCGTGGTGGAAAAGCGCCCGGCAAGGGTGCGTCGCCCCTGGATGCTGATGGCGGCTATTACGCTGGCGGTACCGGTGACCATTCTGGTGCTGGCCCATTCGCTGGTGGCCGGTGACTACTTCCAGGAACAGGGCGCGGTGGTGCTGCTGTTCTTCGGCTGGGTGACCGGCGCGCAGCTTATTTTCGCCACCTACCGGATGCGTAGCCAGAATCTGTGGCGGCTGGTGACCCTGAGCATTTTTTCCTTCGCGGTCGTGGTACTGGGCTACACGCTCATCGCCCACGCGTTCGAGCTGTTCCTTTACCCGGACGCGGCCTTCCGCGGGCAGCTGTACGCCGCGGCCAATATCGATGTGCTGCGCTTCGAGATATTCGTGGTGGTGCTTACCGGTCTGATTGTCCTGGGCTGGGTGCTGACCTATTACGCGGAACAGAACGGCAACCGTCGCAGCGAACATCCCGGCCGGGTGTGGCTGACGTTCTACACCCTGGTTTCCCGGGAGTTCTATCTTACCGACCTGTTCGCCCGCTTCGCCCGGGGGCTGTTGGCGGCGGCGACACGGCTGAACGTCTGGTTGAGGTGGGTCTGATATGAGTACGCTCAGCTACTGGACTGCCGGCGTCTTCCTGCCCCTGTTTCCGTTGAGCATGGTTTTCAATCTGCTGTTCAGCCGCATCCGCAATGCGCGGGCGCGATCCGTGTTGTTGCTGATCTGGCCACAAATAGGGCTGAGCCTGGTGTCTGCGGCCGGTGCGTCGGCCCCGAGCTGGTTTCTGGCCCTGGCGCTGTTCACCTCTGCGCTGTATGCCTTCCGGGCCGTGAGCCTGCGAGAGGTCGGGCAGTGGGTCGGCTATCTGGCCACCTCTGCGTGGGCGCTGCTGTGGGTCGTCATGTTGTCCGGGCACACGGACCCGCAGCTGATCCGGTGGTATGCGCTCGGATTCAGTTTGCCGCTGGTGTTGCTGACGCTGCTGGGTGCACAACTGGAACAGCGTTTCGGTGCCGCCTATACCGGTCTCTACGGCGGTCTCGCGCAGATGCTGCCGCGCATGTCCGGCGTGCTGGTGTGCGTGGTGCTTGCGGTCGTCGCCACGCCATTGTTCCCCGGCTTTTTCGCCATGCTCGCAACCGTCGTTGCGACGGCGCCGACGGCGCCCCTTGCGGCTCTGGTCATGGTGGGGGTCTGGCTGTTGTGGAGCTGGGCCGGGGCACGGCTGCTCCAGGGCCTGATCGTGGGTCCCGCCAACGCGGCCGGCGGGGCGGACCTGAGTCTGGCTTCCACCTGGACCTATGCCGCGGTGCTGGTCGCACTGTTCGTCGGCGGCCTCTATGTCACCGGAGACCTGCTATGACACTCCCGCTCGGTCAAAAGCTTCAGATCCGCGCCATGATCTACGTGGCCGGCGAGCCGATTCCCTATTTCTGGCCCATGCGCTCGTTCATTCACCACAATCCACTGCATGGCCTGGAGCACCTGCCGTTCGCCGAAGCGGTCGAGGAAGGCAAGCGGGTGTTCCATGCCCGGGGGTTTCTGAAACGCACGGAGTATCAGCGTTACCTGGGCACGGGGAAAGTCGACCAGGCGGAACTGGCGGCCGGCGTGAAGCGGTTCGTCGACGAACGCGAGCCCGTGCCGGGGGTGAATCTGGACCGCTGGTTGATGGCCTTGCTGAAACAGACGGATGATCCCGTCGTTCAGCCAAATGTGCTGGCCGGACTCTCCGACATACAGGGCGCGTTGAGCGGCCGTGCGCCGGACGCTTCCCCGTCCGATGACCAGGCGGTGATCGAGGCGCTGCGCAGGGAGCTGCTGGGGTCCCGTCCGGTATACGAGGCGGTCGATGCGCTGTATGGGACCGAAATCGGATCAGAGCTCGATGAGCTGGTCATCAAGAGCTGCCTGGATTTCTTCGATGAAGGCCAGTCTGTATGGGGTATGCCCGGGCGTGGGCAGGGTTTCTTCGACGCATGGCGCAACGTCGCCAGCCATAACGGCCGACTGTACCTGCGCGGGTTGCACATCAATCGCGTTCTTGCCGACGATGAGCCGCCCGAGGGCGTGATCTCGCATGTCATGCAGACCCTCGGGGTTCCGTATGAACAGTGGGTGGGCTACTTCACCCGCGAGCTGGCCCGCCTGCATGGTTGGGCGGGCTTCATTCGCTGGCGTTCCAATAGCCGACACTACTACTGGGCGGAGCGTTACCCGGGCGATCTGGTCGACTTCATCGCCGTGCGACTGACCCTCGCCCTGGCATTGTTGAGTGAACGGGGCCGCGGGGGAACGGCCGCTTCTGCGACCGACGTGGCCCGCGCCATCGATGAACGTCCCCACGAGACCTACCTGCGCCACGAGCTGTACAGCGGTTCGGTGTTGCCGGCAATGGCAGCGCGTGTCGAACAGACGCTGGCGGGTGGTCGCGCGACGAACATCGAGCGGCTTTTCACCGAGTATGTCGCCGAGAAACGTGCCGATGAGGCCCGGCGTCAGGCCCTATGCCTCGGCGAACTGGCGCGCAAAGCCGACCAGCCCCGGGCGCTGCAACAACTGTCCGAGGAGGGGGTTGCCAGACTGCTGGATACGCTGCGCGAATTCGAACGACGCGAAGGTATGATCTGGCTGCGGGCCATGGAAAAGCACGCCATCGATGGCCTGCTCGCGGGCGTCAGTCTCGAACCGCCCGCAGCGCGTGACAAACGCCCGTTCGCCCAGGCGCTGTTTTGTATCGATACCCGTTCGGAGCGGATCCGCCGGCACCTGGAAAACGCGGGCGATTACCAGACCTACGGCATTGCCGGTTTCTTCGGCGTGCCCGTGAGTTTCATGGAACTGGGCAAGGGCAGTGAAACCAATCTCTGTCCGGTGCTGCTGACGCCGAAAAACCTGGTCCTGGAGATGGCGGTTGCCGAAAGCGGGCACGATGTGGCGGCCGTGACCGTGTTCGAGAAAGCCCTGCACGAGCTCAAGGAATCGGTGCTCACGCCCTATGTCACTGTCGAGGCCATCGGCCTGCTGTTCGGTCTGGACATGGTGGGCAAGACGCTGATGCCGCAAAACTACAACCGCTGGCGTCAGCGTTTGTACAGGAACAAGCCGCAAACCCACCTGCTGCTCGACAAGCTGAGCCGGGAACAGGCCGATTCAATCGTGCGTGCTGTCCAGCGCG
>JASFNS010000062.1:0-8380 GCA_050116915.1 Thiogranum sp.
GTTGCTTCACCGGCTGCCATTCAGCAATCGGCGCATGACCGGGATCAGGTCAGCCGCCAGCAGACCACGCTCGCCGTATTGCGCGGCCTGCCGGTCGGCGGCCCGGGCGTGCAGCCAGACGCCTGAACGGGCCGCGTCGAAAAGCGGCAGACCCTGCGCGCAGAGCGCCGCGATCGCGCCGCTGAGCACATCGCCCATGCCACCGCTCGCCATCCCCGGATTGCCCAGGCCACACAGGCGCAGCGGCGCCTCGGCGGCGGCGACCAGGCTGCCGGCGCCCTTGAGAACGGCCACGCCAGCGTAACGCGCCTGCAGCTCACGGACCGCGGCAAAGCGATCCTGCTGCACCGCGGCGGCACTGCTGTGCAGCAGGCGGGCGGCCTCGCCGGGGTGCGGGGTCAATACCCAGTTGTTGCGCTTTAGCGGGTCGCGCGCCAGCAGGTTCAGGGCATCGGCGTCGACCACCAGTGGCAAACCGCTGTCGAGCACCTGTTCGAACAGCCCGCGCGACCAGCTGCCCTGCCCCAGCCCGGGCCCGACAGCGACAACCGTGGCGCGCGCCAGCAGCTTGGCGAGCTGGTCGGCGGAGGCCACCGGGTGCACCATCAGTTCCGGACGTCCACTGTTGAGTCCGGCGGCATGCGCGGGGTGGGTGGCTACCGACACCAGGCCGGCCCCGCAGCGCGCAGCGGCCTCGGCGGCGAGACGCGCGGCGCCCGACATGCCGGGCGCACCTCCCACCACCAGGACGTGACCGAAAGCGCCCTTGTGGGCGTCGGCGGGTCGCGGTGACGCCAGCGGACCGAGCGCCGGCCGATCCATCAACCAGACTGCCGGGTCACAATCGGCGTAGATCTGCGCGGGTACCGCGAGGTCATCGAAGATCACCCGGCCGGCGCAGCGCACGCCACTGCCCGTGTACAGGCCGCGCTTGCGCCCGATAAAGGTCACCGTGGTGTGGGCGACAACCGCCGCGTCGAGCTCCTGTCCGCTGTCGGCGTGCAACCCGCTGGGAATATCCACCGCTAGCGTCGGCGCCGGGTGGCGGTTCATGCGCTCGATGGCCTCGCGGTAGTCGCCTGTCACCGCCCGGTCCAGGCCCGTTCCCAGCAACGCGTCCACCAGCAGGGCGGCGGTCGCCGGCAATTCGCCCGCATAGCCCTCGATGTTGCCGCCGGCGGTACAATAGTCGTCCGCGGCACGGCGCGCATCGCCCTGCAGGCGATCGCGGCCGGCCACCGCCAACAACCGCACGCCGCGCCCCGCCTGCATCAGCAGACGCGCCAAAACGTAGCCGTCACCGCCATTGTTGCCGGGCCCGCAGAGAATGCAGACCTCGTCGGCATCTGGCCAGCCGCTGTTAACCTGCTGGGCCAGCGCCGCGCCAGCGCGGCCCATCAGCTCGTAGCCGGGTATGCCGTGAAGCGTTATCGCCCGGCGGTCGAGTTCCCTCACCTGTTCGGCGGTATAAAGCGCAATGTCGGTGTTTTCAGGCATACAATAGGTACTCGGGCACAATGATCAGCACCATACCGTGAAGCTTTCCTCCAAATCCAGTGATGCAGCGCGGGCGCAGCGTCGGCGCACCGATATCGACTTCGCTGCGTTGGCCGGGCGGATCAAGCAATGGGGCCGGGACCTGGGCTTCCGGCAGGTGGGCATCACCGGCACCGAGCTGTCGGAGGACGAGGCGCGGCTGTTGGCCTGGCTGGACAAGGGTCACCATGGCGAGATGGCCTATATGCACCGCCACGGCAGCAAACGCAGCCGCCCGCGGGAACTGCTTCCCGGCACCGTGCGTATTATTGCCGCGCGCATGGATTACTGGCCGCCGGGCGCCGCCGATGCGACCGGGCTGCTCGACGATCCGCTGCGCGCCTATGTCTCGCGCTATGCGCTCGGCCGTGACTACCACAAAGTAGTGCGCCAGCGTCTGCAAAAGCTCGCGAGGCTGATCGAAGCCGAGGTCGGCGCATTCGGTTACCGCGCCTTCACCGACAGCGCCCCGGTCCTGGAAAAAGCCATTGCGCGCAACGCCGGGCTGGGCTGGATCGGCAAACACACCAACCTGATCGACGACAGGGGCGGCTCGTGGTTTTTCCTCGGCGAGTTGTTCACCGATCTGCCCCTGCCCGCCGACTTGCCGGGCAAGGCGCATTGCGGCACCTGCGAGGCATGCATCGATGCCTGTCCCACGCGCGCAATTGTCGCACCCTACCAGCTGGATGCGCGCCGCTGCATTTCTTATCTGACCATCGAACTGCGCGGTTCCATACCGCAGGCACTGCGCCCGCTGCTGGGCAACCGTATCTACGGCTGCGACGACTGCCAGCTGGTATGTCCCTGGAACCGCTTTGCACAAGCCAGCGGCGAAGCGGACTTTCTACCGCGTCACAACCTCGACAGCGCCACGCTCGTAGAGCTGTTTTCCTGGGACGAAGCCGAGTTTCTCGCCAGGACCGAGGGCACCGCCATCCGCCGTATCGGCCACACCTGCTGGCTGCGCAACATCGCCGTGGCCCTGGGCAACGCCCCGCATGATGACGGCGTGATCGCGGCGCTGGCGGCACGACGCGATCACCCTTCGGCTCTGGTGCGCGAACATGTCGACTGGGCCCTGCAACAGCACGCCACTGCGGGCGCTGGCAAGCTGCCCGGCCGGTGAAAAAAACGACACGACGCTACCACCCGGCACCAGGCGCGACGCGACACGGGCAGTCACCCGGCCGTACGGCGATGCTGCAACGACCGAGCCGCCTGTCGCGCCGGGCGTTTGCCGCCGCCACTATAAGAGTCGCTGTATGCCGCCGGCTGCACGGGACCGATACAGGCGCACTGATCGAGCGTCTCTAACTTCTGCCGAGCCTGCGGCAACCGCGAATTCGGTACTCGTTCAGGGCTCCTCAGGCGTCGGCCGCCTTGATCTGCAGGGCGCGGTCATAGAGGGCACGCTTGTTCACGCCGGTGATGCGCGCGGCGAGTTTCGCCGCGGTCTTGATGGGCAACTCGTCGAGCAGCAGGTTGAGAACGCGTTCCGCCTCGGCGTCCACCGCGTGCGCCTCGTTGGCCTGCTCGCCCTCGACAATAACCACGAACTCGCCTTTCTGCTGGTTGGGGTCGTCGCTTATCCAGCGCACCAGCTCCTGCAGTGTGCCGTCGCGAATGGTTTCGAACTGCTTGGTGAGTTCACGCGCCAGCACCGCCCGGCGCTCGACGCCATAGACCACCAGCATATCCTTCAGGCAGTCGAGAATGCGATGGCTGGCCTCGTAGAACACCAGCGTGCGCGGCTCCGAGCGCAAGGCCTCGAGCCGCGCCTTACGAGCCGTCTGGCGGCTTGGCAGAAAGCCCTCGAACACGAAGTGGTCGGTGGGCAGCCCGGAGGCGGACAGTGCCGCTATCAGCGCGCTGGGCCCCGGGACGGGGACGATATTCACGCCGGCTTCACGCGCCAGGCGCACCATCCTGTAGCCGGGATCGCTGATCAACGGCGTGCCGGCATCGGACACCAGCGCAAGTGTCTGACCCTCGCCGATCTGTTTGACCAGCCCCGGCGCCAGCTCGCGCTCATTGTGTTCGTGAAGCGCGACCATCGGCGTCTGAATGGCGTAGTGTTGCAGCAAACGACCGGTGCGGCGAGTGTCCTCGGCGGCGATCCGGTCCACCTTGTTCAACACCTCGACCGCTCGCTGACTCATATCCGACAGGTTGCCGATGGGCGTGGCCACCACGTAGAGGACCCCCTCGGTCGGCTCATCAACAGCTTTGTCATTCATCGTCACAGATTCCGGCGGGTAAAATCACATGCAAGCACCGGCAGACCTCATTACAATAAGCATCCAGAAACCAGGCCAGCCAACTCCAAATTCGTGTATCGACTTCTCTCACTACCGCTGCTGCTCGTCATTGTACTGGGCATCGCCGCCTGCACCGGCGCACCCCCGCGTCCGCAACCAGCGGCCGAGAGCGCCCTTGACGCATCGGCGCAACCGCTTATCGCCCGGGGCGACTACCTGGCTGCGGCCCAACTGTATCTCAGTGCAGCCAAAACGGCACCCGAAAATCAGCGTGCCGAGCTGCGATTGCGGGCCGCTGAGCTGCTCGCCGACGGGCAGCACTGGGCCCAGCTGGAACAGGTGCTGGCGGGCATCGGGCCCGACAGCCTCGCAGCATCGCAACAGGCCCGCTACCAGCTGCTGCAGGCGCAGCTGTTACTGGCGAACCGCCAGCCCGAAGCCGCGCTGAACATCCTGTCGGCGCTCAAGGCGCCTGAGAACCTTGCCGACCACGGCCGCCATTATTACCAGCTGCGTGCACAAGCCTACGCGCAGGCCGGCAACCCGCTGGAAGCGGCCCGCCAGCTGATCTGGCTGGATGGCCTGCTGGACGACCCGGCGAAGAAACTGGACAACCAGTACCGTATCTGGGAACAACTCTCCAACCTGTCCGACGAGGCGCTGGAAACGCTGAAAACCGCGCCACCGCCGGATGCGCTCAGCGGCTGGATGGAACTCGTCCTGATTACCCGCGAATATCGCGGTGACCGCGACCGCTGGTCGAGCGAACTCAGCCGCTGGCGGGCGCGTTATCCGCACCACGCGGCCGAAGACGCGCTGCTGCCGGACCTGCTTTACCAGGTCGGGCAGTTTGTCTCGCAGGCCAATCAGATTGCCGTGCTCCTGCCGCTCAGCGGTCGTACCGAGGATGCCGCAATGGCGATTCGCGACGGCATTCTGGCCGCCTTCTACCACAGCGGCAGCCCCAAGCCGGAGTTGCACTTCTACGACACCGGCGGCAACGCACAGCTGATCTGGTCGGTCTACCAGCGGGCGATCAACGACGGCGCCGATTTCGTCATCGGACCGCTGCTCAAGGAAAGTATCGAGGCGCTGTCGCAGTCCGGGCTGCTGCCGGTACCGGTGCTCGCGCTCAACCACACGGACGAAATAGCCGAGAACAGCGACCTGCCATTGTACCAGTTCGGCCTCGCCCCGGAAGACGAGGCGCGCCAGGTGGCGCAGCGGGCCATCGACGACGGTCATCAGCGACTGATCGCCCTGGTACCGGATTCGGCCTGGGGCAGCCGGGTGTATGCCGCCTTCGAGCAGGCTTTCACCCAGCTGGGTGGACAGGTGCTGGACGTCGAACGCTATGCCAGCAGGAGCGCCGACTTCGCCCGGCCGATACGCCACGCCCTCAACCTCGACGGCAGCGAGAATCGCTACCAGGCCTTGCAACGCCTGCTGGGCGAAAAACTGAATTTCGAACCGCGTCGGCGACAGGACGTACAGGGTGTTTTCGTCCTGGCGTTTCCGCGCGAGGCGCGCCAGATCAAGCCGCAGTTGCGCTTCCACCACGCCGGCGATCTCCCGGTGTACAGCACCTCGCACGTGTTCCAGGCCAGCGTCGATCCGTCTATAGACCGCGACATGGACGGCCTGTTGTTTTGCGATATCCCCTGGGTACTCGACCAGGAGGGACCCTGGGCGAAGCAACGCGAGCAGGTGCAGGCGTTGTGGCCGGAGCGCGGTCTGCGCTATCAGCGGCTGTTCGCGCTGGGCTTCGACGCCTACCAGGTGGTTCCCTGGCTGGATACCCTGCAACTGCCCGGGTTTGCGCGTTTTCCCGGCGCCACCGGCATATTGTCTCTGGACAACGGCAAGCAACTGCACCGCACCCTGGAGTGGGCGCGGTTCAACCGCGGCTGGCCGGAAAAAATTCAGGAGACTCCAATCATGTCCACGGAGGGACAAAATGAACCGGAAAGCGACAGGAGATAGCGCCGAACAACTTGCCTGCCGGTATCTGCAAACGCAAGGCCTGAAGTTACTGCAACGCAACTTCTATTGTCGCGGCGGTGAAATCGATCTGGTCATGCAACACGGCGACAGCCTGGTGTTTGTTGAGGTACGATACCGCCAGCACACCACCTACGGTCGTGCCGCCGAGACGATTTCGGAGCGCAAACAAGGCCGGGTAATCCGTTGCGCACAGTATTACATCAACCTGCATCAACGCTGGAACACAGCGACCCGCTTCGATGTCGTAAGCATCGAGGGCGAACCCGGACAACTGCAGCTGGAGTGGATTCGCGACGCTTTCCGGGCCGACGCGCGCTGCACGTAATTTGAACTGGAGATGATTTTATGACCATGCGTATGCTGGCTTCGGCCACACTTGTACTCAGCTGCCTTATCAACAGCGCCTGCGCGCCGCTCGTGGTCGGCGGCGCGGCGGCAACTACGGCTTCGCTCGCGCACGACCGGCGCACGACCGGATCGGTGGTGGAGGACAAGGCCATCAAGGTACGCGTGGTGAGCGCTTTGCATGACGACAGCGAGCTGGAGCGGAATTCGCATATCAACGTCTCGGTGTTCAATGGCTGGGTGCTGCTCAGCGGGGAAACGCCGACGGAAGCATTCAGGAACCGCGCCGGCGACATCGCGCGCAAACAGGAAAAGGTCCGCCGCGTTTACAACGAACTGACCGTCGCCGCGCCGAGCTCGATGATGACGCGTTCGAGTGACGCCTGGATCACGACCAAGGTCAAGTCTTCACTGGTGGGACTGGATATCGAGGGCTTTGATCCAACCCGCGTCAAGGTGGTAACTGAGAACGGCACGGTATTCATTCTCGGCCTCGTGTACCACGCCGAGGCCGACGCAGTGGTTGCCGAGGCCCAGAAGGTCAGCGGTGTGCAGCGCGTGGTGAAACTTTTCGAGTACCTGGACTGATCGGCCGCGGTCAGCGCCTCGTTCGCCTTGCAACCGGCATTCCTCAGTCAGCTCCAGCGCCTGCTCGGCGACACACGGCTGCTGACCGATGCAGCTGACTGCCGTACCTACGGTTACGACAACAGCATGCTGCAGGGCCAGCCACTGGCCGTGGCCCTGCCGGAATCCCACGAGGAGGTAGTCAGCCTGATAAGGGCTTGCCGCGAACACCGGGTGGCGCTCATTGCGCGCGGCCAGGGCACCGGCACCACCGGCGCCACAGTGCCGCTCGATGCCAACACCCTGATTGTCTCGCTGCAGCGCATGAACCGCATTTGCGAAATCAGCCCGGACGACCGCCTGATGGTGGTCGAACCGGGCGTGACCAACGAGGCGGTACAGACGGCCGCCGCCGAGCACGGCTTTTTCTGGCCACCCGACCCAACCAGTGCGGCCATCTGTACCGTGGGCGGGAATCTGGCCTATAACTCGGCGGGACCGCGGGCGGTAAAATATGGCACACCGCGCGAAAACACCCTGGCGCTGAAGGCCGTGACCGGGGCCGGCGAGACCGTTCACACGGGCGTGAGGACAACCAAGGGCGTGGTCGGCTATGACCTGACACGCCTGCTGATCGGCTCGGAAGGTACGCTGGCGGTAATTACCGAGGCCACCCTCAAACTCACTCCCTTGCAGCCGGCGAAACGCACCCTGCGGGCTTTCTACCGCGACGTTCACAGCGCGGCGCACGCGGTCGCGGCAATTATGGCGCAGCCCGTGGTGCCCTGCGCACTGGAGTTCATGGACGGCAATGCCATTGAGATGGTGCGCCCCGAGGTCGGCGACAGCCTGCCGGAAGGTGCCGGCGCGCTGCTGATGATCGAGGTCGACGGCATCGCATCGCAACTCGACGAACTGGTCGAGTGCGTGGTTCGCGCAGCCGGGGTGGACGGTGCGCTGGGCGTCGAAGCCGCCCGCAGTAGCGAAGAAGTGGCGGCCCTGTGGTCGATCCGCAAAGCACTGTCACCCGCCCTGCGCCGGGTCGCCCCCAAAAAGATCAACGAGGACGTCGTTGTGCCGGTATCGCGCATACCGGAACTGGTTACGGAACTGGAACGACTTGCGACCCGCCACCGGATTCGGATCGTCAACTTCGGTCATGCCGGCAATGGCAACCTGCACGTCAACCTCATGTTCGACCCGTCCGACGCCAGCCAGCAGGCGCGCGCGACGGCTTGCCTGGAAGATGTGTTCGCCGCCGTGCTGCGCATGCAGGGCACCATTTCGGGCGAGCACGGTATCGGAGTGGTCAAGCGCGAATGGGTAGGCCGGGAACTGGACACCACCAGCCTGCAACTGATGCGCGCCATCAAGGCCCAGTTCGACCCCGACGGCATCCTGAACCCCGGCAAGGCATTTCCCGCCGATACGGGGACTCCCGACCGAGACACCCCAAACCCCGCATGACCGGAGCGCCCGGATAACTTCACAGACAACATCTGAGCAGGTTTGTGCTCGCATGGAACTGCGCCGAGGTTGTTGCGCTTGCCTGATGTTGGGCTTCGCGGGCTCAGCCCAACCTACGCGCTCAGCCCAACCTACCTGCCAGGCAACCTGTTACACCAGCCCGGAGTGTTCGCCAGACCCGCTTCCAGTTGATAACGCGG
>JASFNS010000063.1:0-8337 GCA_050116915.1 Thiogranum sp.
TGTCGTAGAGCACCCGACCTCAGACCGTGCGCCGGAAATGCACTCGGCGATGATTCGGGCATATATCGATGGCGACTTCAAATCGCAGGTCCTCCCGGAGAAGGAGCGTTACGTGCAGAACTACGGCATTCAGTCCGAGTTCTGGAAAACAAAAGGGGCGGATATCAAGGCCAAGGTCATACCGAATCTCAGAAACTACATAGACGAACTCGCACGTCACTATCACGGTACCGGTCAATCGATAAAGAAGCAACTGGCCGGTGGCGATGTCGACCAGGCAAAGCGCGCTCGGCTCACACTTAAGGAAAAGGAATCCTTTATCAAGGCGGCTGGCTATTACGGGCAGTTCATCGCGACATTCCCCCAGGACAAAAAGGTCCCCGAGATGATCTTTATGCGGGCAGAGGCATATTTTGACGGCGGTGACTACGTTGCCGCCATCGGGGATTACGAGCAAACGGCTTACGGTGGTAAAAACAGCAAGTACGGTGCCGACGCCGGTTATTCGGCCATCATTGCGTTCCAGAAGCACGAAGAGGAGCTGCAGCATTCACAGGGCGTGGAATCGCCGGCGTTAACGGCCTGGCGGGAGAAAATGGTCGATAACCAGCTCAGATTCGTCAAGACATACCGAAGCGACAGGCGCTCCGGTGCCGTACTGGCAAAGACGTCCGAAGAACTGTTTGCTCTGAAGCGTTATGACAGGGCCCTCGAAGTGGCCACCGGTATCGTCTCTCAGAAGGGTGATATTGACACGAAGCTCCACAACACTGCGTTCAGTGTCATAGGTCAGAGCCAATATGAGCTGGGGCATTATGCCGAAGCGGAGGCGGGCTATCGTAACCAGCTCAAATATATTGCCAGGGATGACAAGGAGTACAACACAGTACTTGAGCGCGTTGCGGCGTCGGCCTACAAGCAGGGTGAGCAGGCGTTGCAGTCCAACGATCTCGACAAGGCAATAGAGCAATTCCTCAGGATCAAGAAGATTGCGCCTGACTCGCAGGCCCGCGTCATTGCGCAATACGACGCGGCGGCCCATATGATGACATTGGGGCGCTGGGAGCAGGCGCTGGTCGAGCTGAAAGAACTGCGTAGCAAGTTTCCGGACCACGCGCTCAGCAAGGATGTCTCCCAGAAAATCGCATACGCGTACGAGCAGGATGAACAGTGGGGTAATGCGGCGAAGGAGTACATGGCGATCTACCGGAACGCCGGTGACGCAGATACCAGGCGTGACGCACTGTTTCTGGCGGCAGGTCTCTATGAGCAAGCGGGGGGCAATGATCTGGCCATCGAGTATTTCAAACAATGGGCGCACGCCTATGAAGAGCCATTTGATAATCGCATGGAGGCGCGTTACCACCTGGCGACGCTGTATAAGAAAATTAACGACATGAACCGGCATCTGTACTGGTTACGCAGAGTCATCGATGGCGACAGGAACGGTGGCAACAAGCGTACAGACCGTTCAAGGTGGCTGGGTGCGTGGGCGAATGCCGAGTATGGCGACTACTGGACATGGGAGTTCAAAAGGGTGAAGTTGCACGCGCCTCTGGAAAAAACAATGCCCAGGAAGAGTGAAAAACTCAAGAATGCGCTTGACAGATATGAGGCGGCAGCGGGTTATGGAGTCTCCGAAATATCGGCGCGCGCGTCGTACAGTATCGGGGAACTGTATGCACGTTTCGCGCGCGAATTGATGGCGTCGCCCAGGCCTAAGGGACTATCTCCGGCCGAACGCGAGCAATATGAACTGGTACTCGAGGAGCAGGCGATTCCGTTCGAGGAGCTGGCAATACAAGTCCATCAGAGCAACATCCAGCGTGCGTGGGACGGTGACTATAACGAGTGGGTCGGACAAAGCTACACGGCGATGGCAAAGCTGTCTCCGGCCCGCTTCGACAAGCAGGAAATGCAGGTGAGCTATGGCGACGGTATCAGGTAAAAATCCAGTAAAGATGGCCATTGCGCTGTCGACCTGCCTTGTCTACGCCGGGTGCAACGCCATTGCCCCGGTGCACAGGCAGTCGGAAAAGACCGCCACAGATGCTAGTGCACAGAGCGGCCTGGGTCATCTCGTGGTGATGATAAACGGCGACAAGGCACCACTTCCGCGCCAGGTGTACAGCGCAGACGGAGAGAAAGTGCCCTATGTTCCCGACAAAAACCCCTATACGTCCGGCGGTGCCGCTATACCGGCCGAAGCGCGGACGAAGTTCGCCGCCGCCGACAATGCATTGTCCCGCGGCGATCTGAAGGGTGCGCGTGCGCAGTTCCGCGAACTAACCGAGAAATATCCCGCGCTATCCGGGGCATGGGTGAAGCTTGGATATATCGCCGAAAAGAAGGAGAAATACGACAAAGCGGTCAAATGCTACAGCAACGCGATAAAGGTCAACAAGGAAAACGTCAATGCCTATATAGCGCTTGGCCTTGTGCAGCGCAGGCAGGGGAAATTCACCCAGGCGCAAAAAGCCTACCTTGACGCGCTGCAAGTCTGGAAGGACTTTCCTGAGGCACACCTGAACCTTGCGATTCTGTACGACCTGTATATGAACAGTCCGGAGAATGCGCAAAGGCACTATGAGGCCTACGACTTCCTGACCGGCGGAAAACACCAGAATGTTCATAAATGGCTCGTCGAGATCAAGCAGCGCACCGGGATTCAGCACAGCTTTATCGATGTGCCTCCCAAGGTAGCTGCACAGACAGTGTCCGCAGAGCCGGCGGGTGCCAGGTAAAAGTCCGTCACAGGATGGTGGTGAAAATGAATCAAGATACGGCAGCTAATAGCACGGTCAACCATGTGTTGGAAGGTATCGAGCCTATGAAAATCCTGTCACCGGTCCTGAATGGCGCCTGGATCTGCATGCTTTTGGCGACGAGTGTGCGGGCGCAGGAACGTATTGACCTGGAGAGTACCTTCATCGGTGACAAGGAGCAGCCATCGGTCAGCTACTTCGTTCCATGGAAAGCGCCTGAAGGGCCGTCGAAACTCTACCGGCCGATTAAATCGATTTCCGGTAACGTGCTGGATCCCGTGGATCGTGACGTGCTGGCGAGAAATATTCAGTTTTATAACGAGCTCTCGCTTGAGGGGGGCGGAGGGAGGGAATGACGCGGAGGCAAACACAGCGCCTCAACGTCACTTCCGTGGGTTGGTTGGTAATTGTTGTCTAATGAGTGGGAGAACATCATGGAAACCTATGCATCCATAACGTCATTTTTTCAATCTGGCGGTACGTTTATGTACCCGATTGCGCTCGTGCTGTTCATCGGCATTGCCATAGCCATTGAGCGCTGGCTGTTCCTGAGCAAATCGTTGCTGGCGAATCAGAAGGCTTATTCCGAGCTGTTGCCGATTCTGAGCAGCAAGAACTACGAGAAGGCGGAGGAGTACGCCAACAAGAGCAAGACAGCGATTTCCCGCATCGTCCTCGCCGCGGTCGAAACCCTGCAGGTATCCCCACGCCGGGATGACATACAGTCGGCCATGCAGGAAGGCATCCTGGAGACGGTTCCCCGACTTTCGAAGCGGACCAATTACCTGGCGATCCTGGCCAATATATCCACATTGCTGGGTTTGCTCGGGACCATAATCGGCCTGATTGCGGCATTCACCGCAGTCGCACACGCCGATCCGGCAGAGAAGGCGACATTGCTGTCAGAGTCCATTTCCGTGGCGATGAACACCACGGCGTTCGGGCTTATTGCGGCCATTCCCTTGCTTCTGGTGCACACGTTGCTACAGAACAAGACGGTCGAGATCGTCGACAGCATCGAGATGGCCGGTGTGAAGTTTCTCAACGCCATGGTGAAAGGAAACAGCCACTCGGTTTCCATGCGGGCATCTGACGCCTGATCTGATGAAGTGGTGACATTATGTTCGTAAAAATGCGAGACATCGACGAGCCGGAACTGGAGATCACGCCGTTCATGAACCTCATGATCGTGCTGGTTCCGGTGCTGTTGATGACCATGGTGTTCAGCCATATCACGATACTCCAGCTCAACCTGCCGGACCTCACGGGCTCGGTGACACAGAGCGCCGAAAAAAACCGGCAGCTGGAGGTGGTTATACGCAAGCACGGTATCGAGGTGTATTACCCCAGCGGTGTCTTGATAAAGACCATAGAGCCGAAGGAAACGGACGATGGTGAACAGCTTGACTATGCAACACTGTCGCTTGTGCTGCAGGAGGTCAAGAAAAAGGACAAGGATAAATCCGATGTCCTGCTGCTGTCCGAAGCCGATGTCAATTATCAGTCACTGGTAACGGCCATGGACACGGTAAGGGGATTTACCACCGTTGTCGCGACAAGTGCCGTCGAGGTTGAACTGTTCCCCGAGATTTCACTGGGAGATGCACCCCCGAAGCGAGGCAAGTCATGAACCAGTCCAGTATCGCGCAGCGCATGCAGCAGAACCACAAGCGCTTTCTCAAGCCGGCGAAGCTCAACCTGGTGTCGTTGATGGACATCTTTACGATCCTCGTGTTCTTCCTGCTGATCAATTCTGGGGAGAATGAGCTGATAAAAGTCAGCAAGGACCTGAAATTGCCGGAATCCGTGGCGCAAACGCAACCGGGCACGACGGTCACCGTCATGGTCACACTAAGCGACATCATCGTTGACGGACGCCCTGTCGCGACAATGGATGATGTGCTGAAAAGCGACGGCGTCGTACCGGGATTGACCAAGGAACTGAACTACCTGGCATCCAAGCGGACGGAGCTTACCGCCGAGGAGAAAGCGAAGGGCAGGGCGATCACCATTCTTGGCGACCAAACGATCCCGTACGAAATACTCAAGCGTGTCATGGTGACCTGTGCGAAATCGAACTACCGGGATCTTTCCATGGCAGTCACCAGGGTAGCCAACGCCGGTACATAGAGGGTACAGCGGATGACCACGATAGCTATCACATTTAACGAGTTCGCCCTTCCGTGGGAAGCCACGCTCAGGGAGGATGAGCGCTTCAGAAAGATTCTCAAGCGCGTGCTTCTGCTGTTTCTGTTGTTTGCCATAGTATTCCCCTGGCTTCCCTTGCCGCACATCGAGCGCGAGGAGGTGGAAAGAGTACCGCCCGCGTTGGCAAAGGTAATTCTGCAGCAGAAAGTGCCGGCGCCGGCTCCGCAGCCCAAGCTCAAACCCGTGCAGAAGGAAAAGCCGGCCGAGAAGTCAGCGAGCCCGGCAAAGCCGAAACGCACTGAGCGGGCGCGAAAGAAGGTCGCCTCCATGGGGGTGGCGGCATTCTCCAAACAGTTGAAATCGCTCAGGAGCTCGCTGGATGTCGCAAAGCTGCAGGCGAGGAATACCAATATCAGCACAGGTGCGGCCGCAAGAACAACCCGTTCGGTGCTCGGGCGGGACTCCGCCAACAAGACCAGTGGCGGAATATCGGCGTCGTCTATCAGCAGCAACGGTAGCGGGACACAACTGGCGGGCCGCAACGGCGTCACCGTGAGCAGCCCGAGCGGATACGGCGACGGTGGCGGCACTGGCGTGGGTGGGGCAGGTGGCGGCAAGCACGGTTCGTCGGTCGCCGGCGGCCGCGACATGGAATCCATCCGCCGTGTCTTCGAGCAGCACAAGGGCGCGATCTACGCGATATACAACCGTGCCTTGCGCAGCGATCCCGAGATCAGGGGCAAGTATGTTTTCCATATCGTGATTGAGCCCGACGGCTCGATATCGCTGATCGAACTGGTCAGTAGTGAACTGGGCAACAGCAGGCTGGAAAACAAGCTGCTTGTCCGGATCCGTGGGATCAATTTCGGTCCGGATGACGTCGTTGCAACACCGGTCAATTACAAGTTCGACTTTCTGCCGGGCTGATCCGTCGGTTCAGGGCATTGCAACCGGCCAACAGCGGCATCGCGCTTAGCGCAGGACCAGGGCCGGTCCAGGGTGCCGGAGGTGTAAAATGAAGGCAAAGATCAACAGCATAGTCGTCCATCTCTCCGTTTTGATAGCGTTAGTTGCCGTCGCCGGCTGCAAGCAGGAGGGGGGAGTGGTTGGAACGGCAGGAATATCTTCGGACCGACCCTTTGCCTACATTGTCCGCGACTTTCCGGAAATGGGTGACACCTCGTCTGTCGACAGTCGTCCGGTTCTCGACCCGCGCGCGCCGTACCAGTTCAACCCGGGTGCAAAACTGTACGTGAGAAACAGGGTGGCCCTGAGTTCCGATGAGACGGATATCCTTAGCGCCTATTTCGGTGGCGGAGCCTATGACGTCAAGGATCTCAGTGTGTCTCCCGATGGCGACCGCATCGCCTTCGCTGCGCACGGCCCTTCCGGAAGCGTGCACGACAGCACCTGGAATATCTACGAATACAATTTTTCCACGCGCAACCTGCGCAGGTTCTTCGAAGATGACGAGCTGGCCAACGCGGGCCAGGACACCAATCCGGCCTACACCAACGATGGTCGCATTGTGTTTTCTTCGGACCGCCAGGTCGCCACTGGAGACTACCGGCTCGTCGATAATCGGGAATATATCGAGGACTTCAACGAACCGGCTTCACTGTTGCATATTATGAATCTGGACGGCACCCAACTGGTGCAGATAACCTTCGGCAGCTATCACGATATAGAGCCTAATACCATGAATGACGGCCAGATCGTGTTCATTCGCTGGGGACGTGAATACGAAACGCTGTATGATTGCACGGAACAGAACATCGACGACCCGAATTTCAACACCCACCCGCATGGCGGCGGCTATGGCCACGGCAACGGTGACGGCTTTCCGCCCGGCCTGGAAGAGCCCAAGCAATGGACCACCGATGACAAGTGCGGTGGCTCTGTCGCCGGCACAGACGGGACCCGCATATTTATCCAGGACGTGCTGAGCATGTTCCGCATTGCCCCCAGCGGGGGAAACCTGCACCGCTACTTCGGCAGTATCGCCGAAGCGGTCACGGATGCCTCGTTTATCCATTATATGGATCCGATTCCGATGAGTGATGGCAACCTGGTGACCATCATGCGTCATATCTACAACCCGGTGTATGGCGGAGATGTTGTCAAGATCAACAGCCAGAACTTCTATGCTGTCGGCAAGCCGATCAGTGACGTTGTGAGCGGGGAAGCGGAACAGTCGATGACTCCCGGCCTGGTTAACTTCTACCCCGACCAGGTTTCGCCAGCCGGCTGGTACGGTGCGGTGTTTCCGTATCGTGACGGCAGCGGACGCCTGCTGGCGAGCTGGGCGCAGTGCCTGGTGAGTTCCGGAGAGCTGACCTCAGCGTGTGAGGGCAGTTCGACCTCCACTGATCTGCGTCCTCCGCAATACGGGATCTGGGTGGTGGACCCGTCGGACAATACCCGGCTCCCTGTCGTCAAGGGCCATAATAACGCCCTGTATACCGATATTGTCATCGGCAAGTACAATGAAAACGCGCTGCCCTATGAGAGCCCGAAGGCGCAATTCCTGCTGGATGACGGTTTCGGTGCTTTCCATATACAGAGCGTCTACGACATGGACGGACGGGATATGGCGGAACTGGAAGGTGGCATCACGACCGTGCGTGATCCATCTATCACGTCCCCGGACGACCGGTCTGAACGTTTTATTCGTGTGTTGACCACGCGCAACATCCCCAGCGATCTCGAGCAGGCTATACTGGACAGCCCCGTACTCAACCCCACGGACGGCAGCGGTCCCGTGATGGGGCTGCGCCCGATACTGGGATCCGGCGCACGCGGCCTGCACGATATTCTGAGTTACGGCATGGTCGAGCCGGACGGCTCAGCCATGATACAGGTGCCTCACGACGTCTATTTCACCTTCGAGATCGTTAACAAGTACGGCAAGCGCGTCGATCTTATCGCCGAGCCCGGCTATAATTACAACTATCTGACGCGCCACCCTTACAACCTGTTGCTGGAAGAGGGCGAGCTGCGTGAATGCAACGGTTGTCACGACCCGGGCAACGATATACCGCACGCACGCGCCGACATCCCGACTGCTTCGGCGAACCCCGGTGCGCCGGGCGACGGCGCATCATTCCCGAACGCCAACCCGCAGATTCTCGCCGTCAACTACCGTGACACCATGGGCGAGACACTGAGCTTCTGGCTCGGCACAGTGCCCGCCGGTACGGGTAACGTAGTCTATAAAGACTACTGGACCAATCCGTTCGGCAGCGAGCCCGTACAGCCATCATTCATATACAGTTACGGCGATCTGACGACGCCCGCTCCCGTCAACGATTCCGCCTGCCTGGATAACTGGACCAGCAACTGCATGATCACCATCAACTACCTCGAGCATATCCAGCCTATCTGGGACACCTGCCGCGTGCAGGCCGGCGACAAGTCGTGCACC
>JASFNS010000064.1:0-8311 GCA_050116915.1 Thiogranum sp.
TGGCCTGCTGAACCGGATCGTCGCTGTCCGCTGGCGGCTCGGGGTCGGGGTGCTCGGGCGTGCGCGCGGTTTCGGGTGCTGCAGCCGCGCTGTCGAGCGCGGCGAGCCAGCGCAGCGCGACCAGGGTGATGTTGTCGCTCTGCGGATAGGTGGCGACGTCGGCTTCATCGGCCAGCTGGTTGACGCGTTGCTCCAGCCGGGCGCCGTCCTCGGGCAGGTCGCAGAGGCGGTCCTCCGACACGGCCGACCACAGGCCGTCGGAGCACAGCAGCAGCGTGTCGCCGGGTTCCAGGCAGGCCTGGCCCAGAGTGATTTTCGGCAGTTCCGGGGTCCCTCCCAGGCAACGGCTGACGGTGTTGCGCATGGGGTGGGTACGGATCGCGTCCTCTTCAATCGTGCCCTGTTGCACCAGTTCCTCGACCGGGGTGTGGTCGCGGGTGCGGATAAAGACGCTGCCATCGCGTATCAGATACAGGCGGCTGTCACCGAGGTGCGCCCACCAGGCCTGAGCGCCTTGCAGCAGGCAGACCACGCAGGTGGTGCGCGGGACGACCGGCGGCTGCTGGGCATGGCCGGCGTCGACCACGGCGAGGTGGGCGTGATTGAGCGCCTGTAGCAGGAAGGCCTCCGGGTCGCGGATCGGTCCCGGGCAACTGAGAAAACTGCGATTCAGGCTGTCGACCGCGGTCTGTGCTGCCAGGTCGCCGCGCGCATGGCCGCCCATGCCGTCGGCGACCACCAGCAGCGTGCGTTCCGGCTGCACCAGCGTCAGGCAGCGGTCCTGGTTGTTGCTGCGGTTGCCGAGGCGGTTGGTCGAGGCGCTGACGGTTTTCATGCCCAGCCCCTCCCGAACAAGATGTCAGTGAGGCGGCCAAACGCGGAGCGTTCCTGTTCCGGTTCCGGCGTCGTGTCCGCGGTCAGCGCCGCGCGGAACTCGGCCACGCTCTGCGGGCGTAACAGCGGGTCGACTTCCATGGCCCAGTCGATGGCGCGCAGCAGGTTGTCGCTATAGCGCCCGCGGTACAGAAACTGCGCGGGTTTGAGGGTGTCGTAGTCGTGGCGAAGCCGGGCATTCAGCGGCGGCTTGCCTTCGATGCAGGCGCGCATGGTGGCGCCGATGGCGTAGAGGTCGGTCCAGGGTCCAACGTAGCCGCGGCTGTCGTATTGCTCGATGGGCGAGAATCCGGGGCTGATCACCTGGCCGGGCTGCTCCTGGCGGCTTTGCGGAAAGCCGTGGACCGCGCCGAAGTCCAGCAGCAACGGCTGACCGCCGCGCTGGATGTGAATGTTGCCCGGCTTGATATCGAGGTGCAGCAGGTCGCTTGCGTGGATCAGTTCCAGTCCGTCGAGCAGCGGCGGGAACACCGTGCGCAGGAACTTTTCACTCAGGCCACTGCGATAGCGCTGCACGTAGCGCTGCAGGTTTTCGCCGTCCTGGTATTCCATGACCATGTACACCGTACCGTTGGCCTGGAAGAAGTTGAACACATCAACAATATTGGTGTGCTTCAGGGTGGCCAGGGTGCTGGCTTCCTGGAAGAACAGTTTGCGCCCCCGGTTGAAGCGTCCCTCGGTTTCTTCACTGCGGGCGCAGACCTGTCCGTTGCGGTCGCGTTTGGCGAGTTTGCTGGGTATGTATTCCTTGATCACCACGCGGCGGTTGTTGTTGATCTGGCGGGCACGATAGACCACGCTGAAGCCGCCGCCGCCCAGCGTTTTTTCCAGCAGGTAGCCATCCAGCTGGGTACCGGCTTTCAAACTGTCTAGCTTTTTGCTCATGATCCTCTAGACTGTCGTTCCCTGAGTGCGCTCGGTCAACCGGCGAAATCTCATACAAAAACAGGTTGTTGCGATATGTGTATAACGGCAGGGCAGGAGGGTGACTTGAGATGATCCGCAGTATGACGGCGTTCGCGCGAGCCGGTGGCGAGCAGGCCGGTGCCGACTTGACCTGGGAGTTACGTTCCGTGAACCATCGCTACCTGGAGGCGTTTGTGCGCCTGCCGGATGAATTGCGGGCCATGGAACCGCTGGTGCGCGAACGGGTCAACGCACGCCTGGGGCGCGGAAAACTCGAATGTGTGCTGCGCTGCCGCTGGGCGCCCCGACAGCTTGCGGCACTGGAACTCGACCACGAGCGTATCACCGCGCTGCTCGACGCCTGCCGGGAGATCGAGAACCGCTCGGCCGAGGCGACCTCGCCGGGGGTGGTGGATCTGTTGCGCTGGCCCGGCGTGGTGCGCGAACCAGAGCCGGACACCGGGGCGGTGCAGGAGCAGGCGCTGGCGCTGCTGGAGCAGGCGCTGGATGAACTGGTGGCAACCCGCGAGCGCGAGGGCGAGCAGATCAAGGCACTCCTGGTTACGCGGCTGGACGGTGTCGAACAGCAGGTGGCCCGGGCCCGCGAGCGCCTGCCGGAAGTACGGCAGAAAATCCGCGAGAAGCTGCAGACCCGGGTCGCCGAGTTGCTGGACAAGGTCGACCAGGACCGGTTGGAGCTGGAACTGGTGCTGCTGGCGCAGAAGATGGACGTGGACGAAGAACTCGACCGCCTGACCGGGCATGTTACCGAAACGCGGCGGGTGCTGGAGCGCGACGAGCCGGTGGGTCGGCGGCTGGATTTTCTCATGCAGGAGTTCAACCGCGAGGCCAATACGCTGGGCTCCAAGTCCGCGGATGGCGAGACCACAGCGGTGTCGGTGGAACTGAAGGTGCTCATCGAGCAGATGCGGGAGCAGGTGCAGAATGTCGAATAGGGGTTGCGGTGACTGAGACGGGGGGCGCAGTGGCGCCGGGTACCTTATATATTGTTTCCGCGCCGTCCGGGGCCGGTAAAACCAGCCTGGTCAAGGCATTGCTGGAGCGCGTCGACGGCATCACGGTGTCGGTGTCGCATACCACCCGGTCGCCGCGGCCCGGGGAGCAGAACGGCAGCGACTATCATTTTGTCGACCGGGCGGAATTCGAGCGCCTGGTGGCCGCTGGCGAGTTTCTCGAACACGCGCAGGTATTCGGCAACTATTACGGCACCTGCCGCGCCACCCTCCTGGACCGTCTGCAGGCCGGCGAAGACGTCATTCTGGAAATCGACTGGCAGGGCGCACGGCAGGTATTCGAGGCTTTTCCGCAGGCGGTCAAGGTATTTATCCTCCCGCCGAGCCGCGAGGCCCTGCAGCAGCGGCTGACCGGCCGCGGCCAGGACAGCGAGGCGGTCATTCAGCGTCGCATGGCAGACGCGGTCGGCGAGATAAGCCACTTCGACGAGTACCACTACCTTATATTTAATGATGATTTTGCAACGGCGCTGGGCGAACTCGAAGCCCTGTTCCGCGCCCTGCGCCTGCGCAGCGACGCCCAGCGCGTGCGCCATGCCGCTGAGTTGCAGGGCTTGCTGGAACCGGCCGACTGATTCGATTACACTGCCGGGCCCGGTAACCCACTAACAGCGGATCAGATATGGCACGTGTCACCGTAGAAGATTGTCTCGACAAAGTTGATAACCGTTTCCAGCTGGTGCTGGTGGCCACCAAGCGCGCACGCCAGTTGGCCAGGGGCGCGGAACCCTTTGTGGAGTGGGAAAACGACAAACCTACCGTGGTAGCGCTGCGCGAAATCGCCGACGACTTCGTCAAGCCGTCGATTCTCGACGAAAAGCCGGAAGAAGATTTCGCCGAAGAGCTGCGGGCGTTGCCCGACAGCGCCGAGTCCGCCATGCCCGCCATGCCCGGGCCCGCCGAGAGCTGATCCATCGCTTATCCGCCGGAGAGCACCAGAAGAGCCGTTTCGGGCGCTGCCGGAAACGGCTTTTTTGTTTGCGGTCAAGTCATTTTCGCCTATGATTTGAACGCAGGCACTCATTGAAGTATGAACCTCATGGCGAACCCTGCACCCGTGTCCACCGATGACGCCCCGCGTTATCTGATCAGTGATCTGATGGACCTGCTGGAGTCCTACCTGGAGCCCGGGCAGGTGCGGGAAATTTATCGTGCCTATCTGTTCGGTGCGGAGGCTCACGAAGGCCAGCACCGCATCTCCGGCGAGCCGTATATCTATCACCCCATCGAAGTGGCGCGCATCCTTGCCGGCATGCACATGGATGCGCAGAGCATTATCGCCGGCATTCTGCACGACGTTATCGAGGACACCGGCACCCCGAAGGAGGTGGTGATCAGCGAGTTCGGCGAAGAGATCGCCGAGCTGGTCGACGGCGTCAGCAAGCTGGCCCTGATCAAGTTCGAAAGCCAGGCCGAGGCACAGGCGGAAAACTTCCGCAAGATGATGCTGGCGATGGTCAAGGATATCCGCGTCATCCTGGTGAAGCTCGCCGACCGCCTGCACAACATGCGCACGCTGGGCGTGATGCGCGCGGACAAACGCCGCCGTATCGCGCGCGAAACCCTCGAGATCTACGCCCCGATCGCCAACCGCCTGGGTATGAACCAGATTCGCCTGGAACTCGAAGACCTGGGTTTCGCCGCGATGTACCCGATGCGTTACCGTGTGTTGTCGGAATCGGTGCGGCGCGCGCGTGGCAACCGCAAGGAAATCCTCAACAGGATCGAGTCCGCCATCCGCCAGCGGCTTGACGAGGAGGATCTGCAATACCGGCTGCTCAGCCGCGAAAAACACATGTACAGTCTTTACAAGAAAATCCGCGACCGGGTCGGGTCGTTTGCCGAGGTGTTCGATGTCTATGCCTTCCGCATCGTCGTTGACTCGGTGGATACCTGTTACCGCGTCCTGGGCATGATGCACAACCTGTACAAGCCGGTGCCGGGCAAGTTCAAGGACTATATCGCCATTCCCAAGGCCAACGGCTACCAGTCACTGCACACCGTGTTGTTCGGCCCGTACGGCGTACCTATCGAGGCGCAGATCCGCACCGACGATATGGATCGCGTGGCCGAGTCGGGTATTGCCGCCCACTGGTTGTACAAGAGCAGCAGCGACAAGACCGGCGGTGGCAACAATGCGCAGACGCGCGCCCGCGAATGGTTGCGTGAACTGCTGGAGATGCAGCGCAACGCCGGCAACTCGCTGGAGTTTCTCGAAAACGTCAAGATCGACCTGTTTCCCGACGAGGTGTACGTGTTCACCCCGGCGGGCGATATCCTCGAACTGCCGCGCGGCGCGACTGCCGTCGATTTCGCCTACGCGGTGCACACCGACGTTGGTAACACCTGTATCGCGGCAAAGATCGACCGCCGCCTGGCCCCCCTGCGCACGCCGCTGCTGAACGGCCAGACGGTGGAAATCATCACCGCCACGGGCGCACACCCCAATCCCGCCTGGCTCAACTTCGTTACCACCGCCAAGGCGCGCTCAAACATTCGCCACTATCTGAAGAACCTGCAGAACGACGAGGCCGTCGAGCTTGGCCAGCGCATGCTCGACAAGTCGTTGCACAATATCAGCAGCAGCCTCGCCGAGGTGTCGGATGAACAGATCGACCGGGTGATGAGCGAGAGTGGCTTCAAGACCCGCGAAGACATGTACGCCGACATCGGCCTTGGCAATCGCATGGCGATGTTGATGGCGCGACGCATGGTGCCCGCCGACGAAGAAGAAAAACCGGTTGAAACCGGGCACAGCAAGCCGTTGGCGATTCGCGGCACCGAGGGCATGGTAGTGCACTTTGCGCGCTGTTGCCGGCCGATACCCGGCGACAAGATCGTGGGATTCATCAGTTCCGGACGCGGGCTGGTCATTCATACCGAGTCCTGCAAGAATTTGAGCGAGCTGCGCAGCCGGCCCGACAAGTGGATCGATGTCGAGTGGCAGTCGGGCATCGAGGGCGAGTTCTCGGCCGAGATCCGGGTTGACGTCACCAACCAGAAAGGCGTGCTGGCGACGCTGGCCGCGGAGATTTCCGAAACCGGTTCCAACATCGAAAATGTGTCGATCGAGGAACGCGGTGGCCTGGACACCGCGCTGAACTTCACCATCACCGTCAAGGATCGGCAGCATCTCGCGCGCGTGATGCGCTGTATCCGCCAGTTGCCCAACGTCATGCGCATCAGCCGCAGCAAAAGTTGACAGCAAAGAACAAGGAGTGAACATGCAACGCGAGGTTATCCATACCGACAAGGCGCCACAGGCCATCGGGACCTATTCGCAGGCGGTGCGGGTGGGCGACAGTGTTTACCTGTCGGGGCAGATTCCACTGGTACCGGAAACCATGGAAATGGTCGAAGGCAACATGGAAGCGCAGATTCGCCGGGTGTTCGACAACCTGTCGGCCGTCGCGGCAGCCGCCGGTGGCGGCCTTGCGGATATCGCCAAGCTGAATATCTTTCTCACCGACCTGACGCATTTCCCGCTGGTCAACCAGGTGATGGCGGATTATTTTCAGGAACCGTACCCGGCGCGCGCCGCCGTGGGTGTCGCCACGCTGCCCAAGGGCGCCCAGGTGGAAATGGACGCCATCATGGTGCTCGGCTAGTCGCGCCGCTGATCACTGTTGCCCAGGTGTTTAAGGATGAGCACCCCTTCCCCAGGTAAGCGTTTGAACGAAGCCCCTGCGACCCTCGACAGTCTGCCGGTTTCGGCGCTGCACGGTGTCGGTCCGAAATCCGCCGAACGGCTGGCGGCTTTCGGGCTGGAGACCGTGCAGGACGTGCTGTTTCATCTGCCGCGCCGCTACGAAGACCGTACACGCATCGCGCCCATCGGCGGCCTGCGCTTCGGCGACCATGCCGTGATCGAGGCCGAGGTTGATCTTGCCGAAATAAAATTCGGCAGACGCCGCAGCCTGCTGGTGCGGGTCAGCGACGGCACCGGCTCGTTGCTGCTGCGTTTTTTTTATTTCAACAAACTGCAGCAGCAGGGTTTCGAGCGTGGTGTACGGCTCAGAATTTACGGCGAAGTTCGCCGCGGCCCGGCCATGCTGGAAATGGTGCACCCGGAATACCAGCGCCTCGCCGACGGCGAGACAGTGAGCACCGAAGACCGCCTCACGCCCGTCTATCCGACCACCGAAGGGCTGCATCAGCTCACCTTGCGCAAACTGGGCGAGCAGGCCGTGAGCATGCTGGCAGCGGGACGACTGCCCGAATGGCTGCCCCAGTCCTTGCTGGCGGAACTGAACTTTTCCGACCTCATCTCGGCACTGCGTTACGTCCATCGGCCGCCGCCGAACGCCGACGTGCACGCGCTGGAGGCGGGCGTTCATCCCAGCCAGCAACGTCTTGCCTTCGAAGAGCTGCTGGCACACCACCTGAGCCTGCGACGGGTGCGCCTGCGTGCCCGGCATCTGCAGGCCGAACCCCTGAGCAGAACCAGCACCCTGCTGGACGCGTTTTATGCCTCCTTGCCGTTTGCGCTGACCGCGGCGCAGCAGCGCGTGGTGCGGGAACTGCAGGCAGACCTGGTGCAAGGCCACCCCATGATGCGCCTGGTGCAGGGAGACGTGGGCTCGGGCAAGACGGTGGTGGCCGCGGCGGCCGCCATCCAGGCGGTCGAGTGCGGCTGCCAGGTGGCGATCATGGCGCCTACCGAGTTGCTTGCCGAGCAGCACTTCGGCAACTTCGAAGGCTGGTTCGAGGGCCTGGGCATTCGGGTGGGCTGGCTGTCGGGCAAGGTGAAAGGCAAGGCGCGCCGCCAGGCGCTGGAATCGCTGGCCTCCGGCGAGGTGCAGGTGGTCATCGGGACTCATGCCTTGTTCCAGGAGGAGGTCAGCTTCGAGCGGCTTGGCCTGGTGATCATCGATGAGCAGCACCGCTTCGGTGTGCACCAGCGCCTGGCGCTGCGCGACAAGGGACGCGAGGGGCAAAAGGTGCCCCACCAGCTGATCATGACGGCAACGCCGATACCGCGCACGCTGTCCATGGCCCTGTATGCCGATCTGGATTCCTCGGTGATCGACGAGCTGCCACCCGGCCGCACGCCGGTGCAAACCGTAGCCATCCCGGAAAGCCGCCGCGAGGAAGTCATCCAGCGGGTGCGCGAGGCCTGCCGCGACGGACGCCAGGCCTACTGGGTTTGCACCCTGATCGAGGAATCCGAATCCCTGCAATGCCAGGCCGCCGAGGATACCGCGGCCCTGCTGGCCGAGGCCCTGCCGGAACTGCGCGTTAGCCTGGTGCACGGGCGCATGAAAGAAGCGGACAAGGTGCAGCGCATGGCGGCATTCAAGCAGGGAGATGTCGATCTGCTGGTGGCGACCACGGTGATCGAGGTGGGCGTGGATGTGCCGAACGCCTCGCTGATGATTGTCGAGAATGCCGAACGCCTGGGGCTGTCGCAGCTGCACCAGTTGCGCGGTCGGGTGGGTCGCGGCGCAGTGCAAAGCAGTTGCGTACTGATGTATCGC
>JASFNS010000065.1:0-8268 GCA_050116915.1 Thiogranum sp.
CGGCACCGTGCCGATCGTCAGGCGCACCGGCGGGCTGGCCGACACCGTGGTCGACTTCAACGAGCAAACACTGGGCGATCACACCGCCACCGGCTTCTGCTTCGACGAAGACAGCCCCGAGGCGCTGTTGGCTACCTGCCTGGGCGCCCTTAACCTGTTCCGCAATGACCGGGTCGACTGGTGGAAACTGGTCATCGCTGGCATGCAGCGCGACTTTTCCTGGACCAGCAGCGCCGCCCGCTACAGCGAGCTGTACAAGCAACTCATACAACACCGGGGCGAAGACAGCCGCACAACAAGCCTCGAAAGACCGGCCGGCACGTCGCGGGCAAGCAGCGCGCAGCAGACCGGACAGCGGCTCCACTAGCAGCGCGTCGGCACACCCGCTGCTACAAGCTGATGTCAACCTCGGCGGAAGCGTTTTTCGCCTTTTCCAGCGCCACCTCGACCGATTCCGCCCTGGCCAGCAGCACGCCCATACGGCGGTGGCCGCTGACCTCGGGTTTACCGAACAGTCGCAGTTGGGTATCGGGCTGCGCCAGCGCTTTTTCCAGCGCACCGAACTGAACCTTGCGCGACTCACCTTCCACCAGTACCACACTGGAAGCCGACGGCCCGTGAAAATGGATGTTGGGAATCGGCAGTCCCAGTATCGCCCTGGCGTGCAGGGCAAACTGCGACAGGTCCTGGGAGATCATGGTGACCATGCCGGTATCGTGCGGCCGCGGCGACACCTCGCTGAAAATCACCTCGTCCCCCTTGATAAACAGCTCGACACCGAATATGCCGCGACCGCCCAGTGCCTCGGTAATTTTCGCGGCGGTGTCCCTGGCCGACGCCAGCGCCTGCGCGGACATCGGCTGGGGCTGCCAGGACTGTCGGTAATCACCGTCGACCTGCAGGTGGCCGACAGGCTCGCAAAAGCTGGTGCCGCCGGCATGCCTGACGGTCAGCTGGGTGATCTCGTAGTCGAAGTCGACGAAACCCTCGACAATCACCTTGCCCGCGCCGCTGCGTCCACCGGCCTGCGCATAGGTCCAGGCGGTATCGATGTCGGCCCGGGTTCTGAGGGTACTTTGCCCTTTCCCGGACGAACTCATAATCGGTTTCACCACGCACGGCAGGCCGATCTCGGCGACCGCCTTGTCGAACTCATCCCGCGTGGCGGCGAACCGGTAAGGCGAGGTTTTCAACCCCAGTTCCTCGGCCGCCAGCCGCCGTATACCTTCGCGGTTCATGGTCAGACGCGCGGCTCTCGCGGTCGGGATCACGTTGAAGCCTTCGGCCTCGAGCTCGACGAGTGTGTCGGTTGCGATCGCCTCGATTTCCGGCACGATATAATGCGGCTGCTCCTGCTTGATGATGGCGCGCAGTGCGGCCCCGTCGAGCATGGACACCGTATAACTGCGGTGCGCGACCTGCATCGCCGGAGCGTGGTCATAGCGGTCGAGCACGATCACCTCCACGCCCAGCCGCTGCAGCTCGATCACGACTTCCTTGCCGAGTTCGCCGCCGCCGCAAAACAAAACGCGGGTTGCCGTTGCCGATAGAGGGGTGCCGATAGATGTCATGCCCGTGCTCCTGAGTGAGTCAGCGGGTGATTATAGGGCACTCCTCTGGCTTTGCCTCCTGCGGGAGTCGGTATGCCCGCCGGCGCAGCTGCCTGACGATCAGGTGCGTCGCAGGTCGAGACAGTAGTCGCTCACCGCCTCACCCGGGGGGGTTACGGCGACAGGCGCGTCGCTTTGCCTGATCTCCTCGACCACAAAGCGCTCGCGTATGCGCCTTTGCGCCTCGGCGAGCGACTCGGGCAGCCCGTCATAGGGTTTGGCCTGCGGCTGCCAGTCGTGAAGCGTCACGCGCAGCCCGTGCGCCGCACCGGGCGGCAGCAGGGTCAGCACAATCGGCGCCTGCGCGCCGATCCCCGGATGCAGCCCTGTCCAGGGCACGAAGGCACGATAGCGCAACCCCATGATGCGCACGGCACCGGACTCGTCCTGCTCCCGACGCAACGGGATCCGGTACTGATCGGCCAGCAGTTGCCAGCCCTCCAGGTCCGGACCATGGTCGCTGCCGGGTCGCAGGGTGACCTGCAGGCGCATCGTGCTGGCGTCGACCAGTCGCGAGCCACCCGCCTGCGCGGCGGCATCACCCAGCAGCGGCCAGAATTCAAGGGCCTGGTCGACGTCGAGCCGGCAGCCGGCAAACTCGGCGTGCCCGATATGACGCCAGTCGTCGGCATACAGACGCTCGGTAATCGGCGTGCCCAGGCCCAGGCCGGCGGCCTCCAGGTCAGCGACAACCGCGCGCAGATCCTGGCGCAGGTAGAACGGCAACGCAAAACGGTCGTGCAGACGGCTGCCCCATTCAACCAGCGGCTGGTACGTCTCCTGCCGGCTCAGCATGGCGGCGAGCGCACGCAGCATGGCGGCGATGGCAGCCGCGGTTTCCGCGTCGACCGGCATGCGAAAGGCGCGGAATTCGACCAGGCCGAGACAACCCCGGCCGGGCAGGCAGGGATTCCACAGTTTCTCGATATTCACTTCGCTGCGGTGGGCATTCCCGGACGTGTCGACCAGAAAGGGACTCAGGCTTCGCCAGATGAATTCCGGTTCCGGTTCGCGCGTGGCGGCCAGGTGCTGCAGCGCCACCTGCAGCTCAGTGAAAGATTCCAGTACGTTTTCATCGGGACGGGGCGACTGACTGAAGCTGCCGACGTACAGGGGCGCGAACCAGTAGGAAAGCGCCGGATGATGATTCAGATAGCTGACCAGATGGGTCATGAGCTGGGGGGCGACGAAAAACGGGCTGCGCGCCGGACTGGGGCCACCAAGGGTAAACTGTCCACCGCCGCCGCTGTCCGACAGATTGCCGTTGTAGTTCAGCCGGTAAGGCGCGAGGCCTTCGGCCGCGGCGATGGCGTACAAGCTGCGGCTCATATCGAGGAACTCGGTGACGCTGGCAGCGGGGGCCTCATTGACTTCAACGACCGCGGGGTCGGGCGTCAGCGTGGCCCAGGCTACGGTCTCATCGACCGGCGGCGAAAATCCGCGCCAGACCAGCGCGCCGAAGCGGGCTTCACGCGCGGCCCGGGCGACGCGTTCGACAAACGCGAGAAACACACCGACCTCGGCAAAACACGGCAGTTCGATGCAGGGCTGCAGGCTGCCTGCGGGGCCCGTGGGTGCCCCGCCGAGCGCCACCAGGTACAGACCCTCGGCGGCGAGACTGTCCGCCACGCCGTCCGCGGGTATGGCGTGCGTCTGGAGGGGCGCCCTCGCAAGGCGGGCATCCGCCGCCGGGTCGGCCACCGGCGGGTGCGCGTCGAGGCGAAACAACACCCGCAGGCCCATCTCCCCCTCGATCCGAAAGCTCGTTGCGGCCCATCCGTCCCGATCAAGGGCCGCACCCAGGCACTGCCAGAACGCGGCCAGCGGTTGCGCGTCACAGGGGCACCGCGCACCCAGGGGATCGGTCGGCAGCCCGTCTGCAAGAGGCTGGTTATCACGACGCCGGTACAGGCCCAGGCTCCAGCGGGGCTGCGCTTCCCCGGGGTACTGACGGCCCAGGGTGCGCAAAATGATGGAGCCGGGGTAACCGGCGTGCAGGCGGTCAAGGATGTGGCAGGCATAGGTCTGCTTGGTATCACCGAGGGCATCGGTGAGCCATTCGGGCGACTCGGAGAGGCGGTTGGTGAAAGTCGGCTCGGCGCCTATCCAGACATCCAGCCCACAGGCGGCGACAGCCGCGTCGTGCGCACGGACTGCCGCATCAAAACTGCCGTTGTCGGTTTCCACGACAGGCAGTGTTTCGCAGTTCCGATGTGCTGTCAAAATGTCGTGTGCAGGCTGCTCACAGCCGGCGCTCTGCGCGACACAGAACACGGCGGATATAATTTATCCGGCCGGTGCTCTAGAATCAGTGTTGTGCGCCGCATCCAGATCCAACACCTGACCCGCTACCACTACGCCGAGACGGTAACCCTGTTACCGCATACCCTGCACCTGCGCCCGCGCGACGGCCACGATCTGCGTGTGGTGTCATCCCAACTGGAGATCAGCCCGGCATTCCAGATCCGCTGGAAGCGCGACGTCTATGGTAATTCCGTGGCCGTGGTCGACTTCATGCAGCCTGGACAGGACCTCGTGATCGCCAGCAACGTGGTAGTCGAGCACTATGAGGAAGAGCCGCTGCAATTTGTGCTCGAGGACAATGCGCGCCGTTTTCCCTTCCAGTACGACCCGGCGGAACAGATCGACCTGGCGCCGTATCAGCGCTTTATATTCCCCCAGGACCAGGCCGTGGTGAACGACTGGATAGCCGATCTGTGCAATCCCGGCGACGGTGTCGACACCATCGCCATGCTGACGTCGGTAAACCGCAAAATCGCCAACCAGCTCCGCTACCAGATGCGCGAGGAACCCGGCGTCCAGTCGCCGGCCCAGACACTGTCAACGGGCACGGGATCCTGCCGGGACTTTGCCACGCTGTTTATCGAAATCTGCCGCCATTGTGGCCTTGCCAGCCGCTTTATCAGCGGCTATGTACTGAACGAAGCCGTGCCGGACGGGCATACTGCCACCCACGCCTGGTCCGAAGTCTATTTGCCGGGTTCCGGCTGGCGGGGTTTTGATCCCACCAGCGGCCTGGTGGTGAGCGGTGACCATATCGCGGCGGCGGTGCACCGTCACCCGGAAGCCATTCCCCCGGTTGCAGGCTCGTTTGTGGGGTCGGCAAACATACGGCCGGAACTCTCGGTCGAGGTCCGGGTCACCCGCATCCCGGAATAGCCCGGCTGGCGCGGGTCGGCTGACACAACAAGAGGAGAACTGCCGATGCAAACCAAGATCCTGCTTCCCGAAGCGCAGATGCCCAGCCACTGGTACAACGTTGTAGCCGACATGCCGACACCGCCCGATCCCTACCTCGGACCGGATGGCCGGCCGGTACCGCCGGAGGCAATGGCCGCGATCTTTCCCATGAGCCTGATCGAGCAGGAGGTCAGTGCCGAGCGCTGGATCGCCATCCCCGAGGAGGTGCGCGAAGTACTGCGTCTGTGGCGCCCCTCCCCGCTGTACCGGGCGCACCGGCTCGAGGCCGCGCTGGATACGCCGGCGAAGATCTACTACAAGAACGAAGCGGTCAGCCCCGCCGGCTCGCACAAGCCGAATACCGCCGTGGCACAGGCCTGGTTCAACAAGCAGGCCGGCATCAAGCGTCTGACCACCGAGACCGGCGCCGGGCAATGGGGTTGCTCACTTGCGCTGGCCGGACAGATGTTCGGTCTGGAAGTGCGCGTCTACATGGTCAAGGTCAGTTACGAGCAAAAGCCCTATCGGCGCTCACTGATGCAGACCTGGGGCGCCGAAGTCTTTCCCAGCCCCACCGACATGACCGGCGCGGGCCGCAAGATCCTCGCCGCCCACCCGGATTCCCCCGGTTCGCTCGGCATCGCCATCTCCGAGGCCGTCGAGGAAGCAGCCGGGCGCCAGGACACCAATTACGCACTCGGCTCGGTGCTGAATCACGTTCTGTTGCACCAGACCATCATCGGCGAAGAAGCAAAAAAACAGCTCGCGCTGGTCGGTGACTACCCCGACATGGTATTCGCCCCCTGCGGCGGCGGTTCCAATTTCGGCGGTATCGCTTTTCCGTTCTTTGCCGACAAGGCCGCCGGCAAACAGGTGCGCCTGGTAGCCGTTGAACCCAGTTCCTGCCCTACCCTGACCAAGGGTGTGTACGCCTACGACTGGGGGGACGCGGTCGGCCTGACGCCGCTGATGCACATGTACACGCTGGGTCATGATTTCATGCCGCCCGGTATTCATGCAGGCGGGCTCCGCTATCACGGCGACTCCGCGCTGGTCAGCAAGCTGTACAACGACGGGCTGATCGAAGCCATGGCGGTACCGCAACTGGAAACCTTCGAGGCCGGTGTGCTGTTCGCGCGCAGCGAAGGCATCCTGCCTGCACCCGAGTCCTGCCATGCCATCGCGGCGACGGTACGCGAAGCGAAGCAGTGCGCCCGCACCGGTGAGCCGAAGACGCTGCTGTTCAACCTGTCCGGTCACGGACATTTCGATATGACATCCTACGATCGCTACCTCAGCGGCGAACTGGAGGATTTCGAGTATCCCGAGGCAGCGATCAGGGAATCGTTGCAACATTTGCCCAAAGTAGGATGACGCAGTCAGCGAAGAGCGGAAAAACCATGAACGACTGCTGCGATACTTCCCGCGGTGACACAACGCGGCCACGCAAGCACCGCTGCCCGGTCAACGGACTGGTATACGCGCAAGTGCCGACGAAAACGCTGTTACACCATATAAACAGACCCTGGACATGGATCGGTCGGGAGCAAGGGTATTATTTCTGCGACGATCCCGAATGCGATGTCGTGTACTTCGGTGAGGATGACTCGCAGATACGCCGGCAGGATCTGAGGACGCCGGTTGGTGTAAAGCAGCACTCCCCCGATGCACTGCTTTGCTACTGTTTCGGCGTTAGCAGGTCCGATGCAGCGAACTGTACGGCGGCAAGAGATTACGTGGTTCACATGGTGCGGGAGGGCATGTGTGCCTGCGCAACCAGTCATCCATCAGGGCGCTGTTGCCTGAAAGATTTCCCAAACGGCAAACAGCAGGATAACCCGGCTGCCGCCGACTGACCGCGCGCCTAGGCTCGTGAAATAAACTCGCGCGTTTCGGTATTCACCTTGATCTTTTCGCCCGGTGTCAGGTATTCCGGCACCTGCACCACCAGACCGGTGTTCACGGTTGCCGGCTTGGTACGCGCGGATGACGACGCCGCCTTCATGGCGGGCGCCGTGTCCTCGATTTCCAGGGTAACGCTGGCGGGCAACTCTATGGCGAGCAGAGAGCCGTCGGTGATCAGGGCGGTTATGCCTTCGAGCCCGTCGCTGAGGAAAGGCAACTCGTCAGACACGGCGTCTTCGGACACCGTATATTGTTCGTAGGTTTCAGCGTCCATAAAAGTGCAGCCGTCGGCATCGCGGTACAGAAGCTGCACGGCACGGCGGGCGATATCCACAGGCTCGACCGTTTCCTCGCCCTTGAAGCTGCGCTCGAATTTCTGACCGGTGGCCACGTCATGGCCACGGACCTTGTACAGCGTATTGCCACTGCGCGATGACGGTGCCTGCACCTGGACCTGTTTGACGACGATGTTGCGGCCGTCGTTGTCGAAGACCATGCCTTTTTTCAGTTCATTGGCTTTCATTTCTGTCTCATTTCCCGAACTTCCGGCCTGTCGTCGACTGCGCCATCCGGTTTCCCGTAAAAACGCGAATTCTACCAGCAAACATTTCCCGCGCCCACGCTTTGCTCTACCATAGCGGCCCGTCGTTCTGCTTCAGAGGTCATGCATGCAGGAATTCGTCCCCGGCCAGCGCTGGGTCAGCAGTGCCGAGCCAAACATGGGCCTGGGTATGGTTGTGAGTGTCGAACACCGCACCGTCACTCTGGTGTTTCCCGCCAGTGGGGAGACGCGCACCTATGCCCGGCAGAGTGCACCATTGGCGCGGGTCAGCTTCGTGCCCGGCGACACGGTTCTCGGCAGCGACGATACCGCCCTGGTGGTCGAATCCGTCATCGAGCGGCACAGCCTGCTGACCTACCGGGGTACGGATGAACAGGGCCGGCAAGTCGAAATCGAAGAACGTGCGCTGAACCCGTTTATCCAGCTGAACCGCCCAGGCGAACGCCTGTTGAGCTACCAGATAGACCGCAACGATCTGTTCGAGCTGCGCTACCGTTCCTGGTCCCACCGCCATCGCCTGGCACAATCCGACCTCTATGGTCTCACCGGCTGTCGCACCAGCCTGATTCCACACCAGCTGTACATCGCCCACACGGTTGCCGCACGTTACGCGCCACGGGTGCTACTGGCCGACGAGGTCGGGCTGGGAAAAACTATAGAAGCGGGCCTGATTATCCACCAGCAGTTACTGTCCGAGCGCGCGCGACGGGTGCTGATCGTGGTGCCGGAAAGCCTGGTGCACCAGTGGCTGGTGGAGATGCTGCGCCGCTTCAACCTGATGTTCAGCATTTTCGACGCAGCGCGCTGCGAGGCAGTGCAGGACAGCGGCCTCGCCGAGAACCCGTTCGAGAGCGAACAGTTGGTGTTATGCAGCCTCGACTTCCTGGTGCGTTCGCCGCAGCATTTTGACCAGGCTTTGAACGGCGACTGGGACCTGCTGGTCATTGACGAGGCCCATCACCTGCAGTGGTCGCCGCAGCAGCCGAGTCA
>JASFNS010000066.1:0-8265 GCA_050116915.1 Thiogranum sp.
GCCTGCGGGATGGCGCCGGTTCAGGAGATGAGCGAGGCGCGCCAGGCTATCGAAGCGGCGCGGGTCGCCGGCGCCGAGCAGTCTGCGCCGGCGAGCTACCAGAAGGCCGAAGAGCTGCTCAAAACGGCCGAAGACATGCTCAACCAGCGCCACTACCGCAAAGCCCGGGAAAGTGCGGCGCTCGCTCGGGACCAGGCCATACAGGCGCGTGAAGCGGCTCAGAAGGCCGCCCCCGCCAACTGAAGGAAAATGCAACCGGGGTCTTCGTATCAATAAAGGAATTTTTTTAGACTTGTTGCGTCTTTGTGATTTAAAGTCGGGTCCTCGCGTGATTGCGGTGGCTCGCTTGACACCCGGTGGAATCGGGTGTTAGTTTCAGACAAAATCGAAGGGCGAAAAAAGTCTTCACGGAACAACCACTAGCGGAGTGACTTTCATGAAAAGAATGATTTTTGGCAAGCAACTGGTTCCTGTAGTTATGGTGCTGGGTTTGGTCGTGGGCTGCTCTTCGACTCCGCCAGCGCCGCCGGCGCAGGACAATATGGCCGAGGTAAACCAGGCCATTGATGCCGCGAAGGCATCCATCGCCAAGGCTAAATCGCTTGACTGGATCTGGCGTGACACGGAGAAGTTCCTGGCCGAGGCCGAGAAGGAAGCGGCAGCCGGGAATAGTGAAGCAGCCATCAAGCTTGCCAACAAGGCCCGTAACCAGGGCGACCTCGCGGTCAACCAGTATTACCTGGAAAAAGCCAAAATCATGTACCAGCAGGCTTCCAGCGTCTCCGGCCTGAATGCGTCCCAGCAGAGCACGCTCTCGGAGGCCGACAAGGCGATTCGCAATGCCGAAGGCCGCAAGGCCTACGATCTGCTGACACCGCTGATGACCGAACTGTCCACCGCCAATATCCAGTATCAGGTGGTGCGCGGGGACAGCCTCTGGTCAATTGCCGGCAAGCAGGAAGTCTACGACAACCCCTACGAGTGGCCGCTGATCTATAAGGCCAACCGTGACCAGATCAAGGACGCTGACCTGATCTACCCGGGACAGGATTTCGATATCAACCGTAATCCCTCGGCGGCCGAATCGGAAATGGCTATCAACCATGCCAAGACCCGCGGCGCCTGGTCGATCGGCGTGGTCGAGCAATCGGATCGTAACTATCTCGGCGGCAATCTCGACCTGCAGTAGGGGTTGTGTCACGCGACAGCCAGAAGGCCCTGCGGGGCCTTTTGTTTTTTCAGACGTTGATATAGATAAAGCGGTCGAAGTCCGGACCCGATTCAAGCTGTTCGCTGCACCTGGCGGATAGCCGGTGACCCTGCTCGAAAATCGTGATCAGGCTGCCGCTGCGCAACTCACCACTGCGGCTGATCAGGGTATGCACCCGTTCCCCGCCACGTTTCTGGGTGGCGCAGATAGCGGCCTGAAACGCTCCGTTACCCTCGCCATTGTCGACGCGGATGACCGCGGCTCTCGGTTCGCGGGCCAGGTACTGCAGCCCGAGTTCGAAGCCGCTGTCGCCCTCGGATTTGGTCAGCCAGCGACACACTGCGACTACCCATCCGGTGCTCGACTGTGCCGACGGCCGCCGCAATGCAATCAGTTGTCCGACCCGCGGATGGGGTGTCTGCCGGCCGCGATAGTTGACCGCCAGGCCGCCGGTGCTGCGGTTGAGGCCGGAGCACGAAAAGGACTCAGGCACCTCCCGGGTTGTGCGGTCGCGCTCCGGCGCCGGGTGTGCGCCAAGGTCGATGCTCGAATCCTCGCCCGCCCGGGTGAACAGGGAAGGGTCGAAATACCGGCCACGGTTGATCATGCAGTACGCGGCATCCAGGCCGCAGACCAGTTCTACACGGGCCTGGGTTTCTTCCCGCGCCAGGCTGCGTGTGCGGTGGGTCTGCCAGTGCTCCAGCGTATGGCGCAGCGTTCGCAGCAGTGCCTGGGCAGGCACCTCGCGGGGCAGGCCGATGGTCTGTGGCTGTTGGCCGCGGGCCAGGCGTTCGATGTCGCTTTTCATGGTATCCAGCAGCTCATTCACGTCCAGGTACAGGTGCGGATCCTGGTGCTCCGGCGAAGCCTGGAAGGCCTCCTCGAGCTGGAAATGGTTGCGACCGGACGGCGGTTCACTGCAGATGGCGCACAACCCGGTGCGTTGTTCAAGATAACTGCGCATCGTCGTCACCATGCCGGCCGGTAGCGAATAGGGATCGGCCAGACGCACCAGTGCGATAAGGCGGAAACAGGCGTCGATCTGTTGTTCACCGAAACCGGGCAGCGTTGCGGCGTATTTCTCGCGCCCACTTTGCCAGGCATAGCCGTAAAGCGCCAGGCATTCGGTCCACAGCGCGCGTGGCGCGCGCCGGTAACCCGCGTAGCAGTCGACCAGCTGCAGCCCTATGCTATGGATGGCGCCCAGCAGGGCCAGTGGCAGGTTGCGCGTTTCGAGAAAACCGCTGCGTTTGTTGACCAGTTCGTGGACAACAATCTTGTAGCCGAAGCTGATGTCCTGGCAGAGGTGTTTCAGGGGCGTCTGCAGGCCGTCTTTGTGCCTGCTTGCCTGGCCGGTGAGGGCCTCAGCGAGGCGCTGATAGGTGGCGAGGAAGTCGCCGAGCACTTCCAGCCGGACACCCGCGGGGAGGGCCTGCCTGTTCATCAGGCGCAACTGTTCCCGCGCCAGCCGAACGGTACGCTTGAGGTCGAGGAACGGGAGATTTTCCAGCCAGGACCGCACCTCGCGCGGCTTGATCCTGATGCTGGCGCGCTCGCCGTCCTGGGCGGGTATGGTTAGCTGCATAGTGTGCACGAAACCGGTACGCAAACTGGGTCAATAGCCGGTTTAGCGGTCGTTTGGGCGAAATCTGGACTATGCCGTGCGCACGGGGATCCCGGCGATGCGGTTGCGCCACTCCTCGGGCCCGGTCTGGTGCAGCGATTCTCCCCGGGAGTCGACGGCGACCGTTACGGGCATGTCCTTTACCTCGAACTCGTATACCGCTTCCATGCCGAGCTCGGCGTAGGCCACCACCCGGGCCGATGTGATAGCCCTGGACACCAGATAGGCGGCACCGCCCGTGGCGATAAGGTAGACGGCTTTGTGGCGGCGAATGCTGTCGATCGCGGCCGCGCCGCGCTCGGCCTTGCCGATCATGCCGATCAGACCGGTCTTCTCCAGCATTGTCTCGGTGAATTTGTCCATGCGGGTCGCGGTGGTCGGGCCGGCGGGGCCGACCGCTTCACCGGCAACCGGATCCACCGGGCCCACGTAGTAGATGAAGCGGTTGCGGAAGTCCAGGCCGTCGGGCAGCGGCTCGTCGTTGTCGAGGGCATCGACGATACGCTTGTGCGCCGCGTCGCGCCCGGTCAGCAGATGGCCGCTGAGCAGCAGGGTCTCGCCCGGTTTCCAGCCGGCAATGGCATCGGCGTCGAGGTCGTCGAGATTGACCTGGCGGGCCTGGCCCGTGTCGCGCTGCAACTGTGGCCAGGCGCTCAGTGGCGGCGGTTCGGGAGTAGCCGGGCCGCTGCCGTCCAGTTCAAAGTGTATGTGCCGTGTGGCGGCGCAGTTGGGGATGATGGCCACCGGTTTGGACGCCGCGTGGGTGGGGTAGTCGAGTACCTTGACATCCAGCACCGTGGTGAGACCGCCCAGCCCCTGGGCGCCGATCCCCAGCTGATTGACCCGGTCGAAGATTTCCAGGCGCAGTTCCTCCGCCCGGTTGGCGGGCCCGCGTTCGCGCAACGCCTGGATATCGACCGGCGCCATCAACGATTGCTTGGCCAGTACCATGGCCTTTTCCGCGGTGCCGCCGATACCGATGCCGAGAATACCCGGCGGGCACCAGCCGGCACCCATGCCGGGTACCTGCGAGACCACCCACTCGACCAGGTCGTCACTGGGATTGAGGATGGCGAATCGCGCCTTGTTCTCGGAGCCTCCGCCCTTGGCGGCCACGGTGACCCCGACCTTGTCGCCGGCGACCACCGACACGTGGATCACCGCCGGCGTGTTGTCGCCGGTGTTCTGGCGTTTTCCCGCGGGATCGGCAACGATCGAGGCGCGCAGCGGATTGCCCGGGTCGAGGTAGGCGCGTCGCACGCCCTCGTTGACCATGGCCTCGACATCCAGGTCGCTGTCCCAGCGCACCTGCATGCCGATTTCGACAAAAACGGTGACAATGCCGGTATCCTGGCAGATTGGCCGGTGACCTTCGGCACACATGCGCGAATTGATCAGGATCTGGGCGATGGCGTCGCGCGCGGCGGGCGACTGTTCCCGGGTGTAGGCGTCATACATGGCGGTGACGAAGTCGAGCGGGTGATAATAGGAAATAAACTGCAGTGCATTGCGGATCGACTGAATGAAATCTTCCTGCGTGACTGTGCTCATGCTCGTATCCTGTGAAAAAGGGAACAAAAACCCGTGCCATCAAGTCCTAACAGATAGTTTAGAGTCTGGCGCTGCCGATAACCATCCGCGAAAAGGAACAGCTGTTATGCGATTGTTGACTGTTTTCACGATATTAATTCTGACAACCGCGAGCGTGTTCGCCGATCCCGTGGATTACAGTCTCCCCGATCTCAAGGGCAAAATGCATTCGCTGGCCGAATACAGGGGCAAATGGGTGATCGTCAACTACTGGGCGACCTGGTGTCCGCCCTGTCAGGAAGAGATTCCCGACCTGGTGGATTTTCATGACCGCCACAAGGGCAAGGATGCGGTGGTGCTCGGCATCAACTTCGAAGACATTGGCGATGAGCAATTGCGGACCTTTGTGGATTCGTTTCTGATCAGCTACCCGGTGCTGCGCTCCTCGCCGGCAGCGACGACCCCGCTGGGGCCGGTACCGGGGCTGCCCACGACCTACATCATTGACCCGGACGGTTCACCGGTGGCGCGCCAGGTCGGTCCGGTCACCGGCAAGCAGCTGGATGACTACATCGCCGGCAAAACCGCGAAACGGAAAGGCGGCTCAAGCTGAACAGGCCCCGGGTTGTGGTGGCGTGCTCGCAGGACCTGGCGATCTGACTAGCGGTCCTCGGGTCTGCGCCCGGTGGTCGCGGTGACTACCATGCGCTTGCCGTCACGGATGCCTTCGAGCTTCAGCTTGACCCCCGGACCGGCCTGGGCGATGCGACTCATGGCCGCGCGGGCGCTGTCCACCTCGCGGCCGTCCAGACGATCGACCACATCACCGGGTTCGATGCCGGCCTGATCGGCCGGCCCGCCGCGCAGTACGCCGGCGATCAGCATGCCGTGGATGTCTTTCAGCCCGAAGCTTTCCGCGAGTTGCGGGGTGAGATCCTGTGCCTCGATCCCCAGCCAGCCGCGCTCGACGTGGCCGCTTTCAATGATCTGTTTCATGACATTGGCGGCAAGATGCGTGGGGATGGCGAAGCCGATGCCCTGGGAACCGCCCGACCGGCTGTAGATGGCGGTGTTGATGCCGATCAGTTCGCCATAGGCATTGATCAGGGCGCCACCCGAATTGCCCGGGTTTATGGCGGCATCGGTCTGCACGAAATCCTCGTAACGGTTTATCCCCAGGTGCGACCGGCCGGTGGCGCTGATAATGCCCAGCGTTACCGTCTGTCCGACACCATAGGGGTTGCCGATGGCAAGTGCGACGTCGCCGACGCGCAGATCGTTTTTCGCGTCGATGGCGATGCTCGGCAGCTTGTCCAGCCGGACGCGCAGTACCGCGAGATCGGTATCCTTGTCCACACCCACGACTTCCGCCTCGGCACTGCGTCCGTCCTGGAGCAGCACCTGGATCTCGTCGGCGCCGGCGATGACATGGTTGTTGGTCAGCACATAACCCTGGGGAGAGACAATGACGCCGGAGCCCAGGCTGGTCTGGGTCTGCTTCATCGGCGCGCCGCCGACCTGGTCACCGAAAAAATAACGAAACAGCGGGTCGTCCAGCAGCGGGTGGCGCTCGCGGGTGATGACCTTGGAGGTATATACGTTGACCACCGCGGGCGCGGCGCGCTGCACCGCGTCGGCGTAAGAGGTGACCACGGGCGGGGTGCCGGGCGCGGGCACGGCCAGATGTTGCGGCGCCTCTTGCACCTCGATGACAGGTTGGCCCGACCCGAACCAGTCGGGTTTCAGCAGCAAAAGAAGAAATGCTGCAACAATGCCGACCGTGGCGGCCTGCAGGAAAAATGAAACGGTATCACGTATATTCATAAGTCTGTCGTACTCTCGTCTGCGGGCCGAATTATCTCCGAACGCGGCAGCGATGGCGAATTCATTAACGGGACGTGGGGGATTTATCGTGGTAGCGCTGCAATCACTGGTCGATTATTGCGACCGGCTGCTGGACGTCGGGCAGTTCCGCGACTATTGCCCCAACGGCTTGCAGGTCGAAGGGCGCGCCGACGTTGCGCGGGTGGTCAGCGGTGTGACCGCGAGCCAGGCCATGATCGACGCCGCCATTGAACACGGCGCCGACATGCTGCTGGTGCACCACGGGTATTTCTGGAAAGGCGAGGACCCGACGCTCACCGGTATCAAGCGGCGCCGGGTGCGTACCCTGCTGGCCGAGGACATCAGTCTGCTGGCCTATCACCTGCCGCTCGACGCTCATCCGGAACTGGGCAACAACGCGCGGCTCGCCGCGCGCCTGGGATGGCTCACCGAGGGCTGCTTCGGTACCGGCGACGGCCCGGAACTGGCTTGCTACGGGCGCCCGCAGAAGCCCCTGGCGGTGCGGGAAATGGTGGCGAACCTCGCGGCGGGGCTGGACCGCGAACCGCTGCTGGTGGGCAACGGTCCGGCGACCATCGAAACGCTCGGCTGGTGCACCGGCGCCGCCCAGTCCTACCTGGAAGCGGCCGCCCGGCGGGGCCTGGATGCCTTTGTGAGCGGCGAAATTTCCGAGCCCAGCGTGCACCTGGCGCGCGAATACGGGATTCATTACTTTGCCGCGGGTCACCATGCCACCGAGCGCTACGGAGTGCAGGCGCTCGGCGCGCACCTCGCGGCGCATTTCGGGATACAACATATTTTTGTCGACATAGATAATCCTGTTTGAAAAATCTCCCGGATTGGCGGAGTTTTACCCTCCTGTTACTTGACCTAACCGGGCAGTTCCGACATGCTATGCCCGCTATCCAGTTATGGGTTTGAATATCTGAATATTCTAATATTCACCGGCGCTAGCGGTCTCCGCTAACCAGGCGTCAGCCGGTGATTTTTGTTTGGAGAACGTAGATGAGTGGCGACGGTGTAGATACCAGCAAACGCCGGTTCCTGATAGCCGCAACAACGGTTGTCGGTGGCGTGGGTGCCGTGTATACCGCGGTTCCCTTCGTGGCTTCCTGGCTGCCGAGCGAGCGCGCCAAAGCGGCCGGCGCGCCGGTTGAGGCGGATTTCAGCAAGCTTGAGTTGGGGCAAATGATGCGCGTGCAGTGGCGCGGCAAGCCGGTCTGGGTGCTCAAGCGCACCGAAGAGATGCTGCAGGCCCTGCCGACGCTGGATGATCGCCTCCGGGACCCGAATTCCCTCGAGCCGCAACAGCCGCCGTACTGCCAGAACACGGATCGCTCCATTAAACCCGAGATCCTGGTGATGGTGGGCATCTGCACCCACCTCGGTTGCTCGCCGAGTTTCGTACCCGAAGCCCTGCCGCAGCCCTTCGACCCCGAATGGAAGGGCGGCTTCCATTGCCCCTGTCACGGCTCCAAGTTCGATCTGGCGGGGCGCGTCTTCAAGGGTGTGCCGGCGCCGCTTAATATGGTGGTCCCCCCGTACAAGTACATCAGCGAGACGCAGGTCATGGTCGGCGTTGGTGAAGATGAAGGAGCCGCATAATGGGTATGCTAGTTAGCCTGCGCGACTGGATCGACGCGCGCTTCCCGCTGACGCAGATGTGGGAAGAGCACCTGTCCAAGTACTACGCGCCCAAGAATTTCAATTTCTGGTACTTCTTCGGTTCGCTGGCGCTGCTGGTGCTGGTGATCCAGATCATTACCGGTATCTTCCTCACCATGAACTACAAGCCGGATGCCACCCAGGCGTTCGCGTCCGTGGAATACATCATGCGCGACGTGGACTGGGGCTGGCTGATCCGCTATATGCACTCCACGGGCGCCTCGGCGTTCTTCATCGTGGTCTACCTGCACATGTTCCGCGGTCTGCTCTATGGCTCCTACAAGGGCCCGCGCGAGCTGATCTGGCTGTTCGGCATGATGATCTACCTGGCGTTGATGGCCGAGGCCTTCTTCGGCTATCTGCTGCCCTGGGGGCAGATGTCGTACTGGGG